>CAJMBB010000035.1 GCA_905211615.1 uncultured Collinsella sp.
AGATTGAGACGAACCGCCGCGGTGGGCTGCGCCACTCCGCCCAAGCCGCAGAAAAAAGTAGATTTTCGGGCATGTCCCAAAAATCTACCTTGGTGCCTTAGCCCAGCAGGTCGACTACGTTAAAGCCGGCGTTGCTCTTGGCGATGACGTCGCGGCCGCCAAAGACGCAGGTGGGCGACTCGGCTGCGATGCGCGTCACGTCGGCGCCGAGCGAGCGCAGCTCACCGGGCGTAGCGGCGAGCATCTGGGCGCGGCGCTCCTCGCGTGCGTGCGGATCGAGCCCGGCCAGGTAGGTCGTGTTGCGGCGCTTGGTGAGCGCGTACGGCTTCACCGGCGCGTCCATGCCGCTCACGCAGCTCACGATAAAGCCCTCAAAGGCGGCCTCGTCGGGCTCAAAGCTGCCAAGCCATGCACCCGCGCGCTCCACGCGCTCAATCGAAGGATCGATTGCCGGGTCGCGGTAGGTGTAGAACGCCGCCTGGCGCTCGCCGGCTGCGCGGAATCCGCAGCCGTACGCACCGCCCTTCACGCGAATCTCGTTCCACAGGTAATCGTAGGAGAGCGCGTTGGCAGCCACGGCCCAGGCGCCCGTCACGTCAATGCCCAGGCGACGCGGATCGCACGCACGCGCGGCAAAGCAGATGTCGCTGGGGATCACGAAAGCCTCGTGGCGGTCGCACGGCGTCGGCACCGCGAGAGCGTCGCGGCCGGTATCGGCACCATCGCCCGCACCCAGCCCCAGGTCGCCCGCGGCATCCCAGTATGCGTCAAAGTCCTCGTTGCTGCCGGTAAAGCTCGCCATGCAGCCATCGGCCACAAAGATACGCTCCGCCAGCCCGGCAAGCTTGGTACGCAGCCCGTTCACGCGCTCGTCAAAGTGCTCGAGCAGATCGCGCAGGAACAGGTAGAAATCCACGCCCGAAAGCTGCTCGCGCACCACGGCCGAAGGCGAGCTGTAACTCATCGCGCGACCGAGCGCCGCCGAGTGGCCGTTGTTGATAAAGCCCTGCTCAAGCCCAATGCGAATCTGCGTGAGCACGTCGCGCACGCGGTCGGCGTCGGCGTCTGCCAAAAGCGTGCTCGACCATACCTCGCGCGGCAGACTCGCCAGCGCGTCGATCTTCTCGGACAGGGCGCCGGCGCTCACCAGCAGGTAGGGGCGCACGCCGTCCACGTCGGGCTGCGTCATGACCTCGGTCGTAAAGCTCAAAAAGCCCAGCTTGCCGGCGAGCAAGTTGTCGAGCTCCTCGGCCGAGTGCTCGCGCGTGGGCAGCTGCTTAAGCAGGCGGCAGAGCAGTGTCACATAGGGCAGGTCCTCAAACGCGACGCAGCTCAGGTCGAAATACTGCATGGCGTAGGCCAGACGGTTGGTGGGGATGCCGTGGCGCAGACAGGGGATGGGTGCGGTCGTGTCCACGATCAGCGGCAGCTCGGGGCGCGCCTCGCCAATGTCGGACACGCGCAGGCGCGGCAGCGTGGCCTTGGCCTCGGGCGTGTCTTCGGCCTCCTGCGCGGCACGCAGCGCGGCCGTGCGCTCGACCACGTCGGCCAGCTCGGGATCGGTCATGGCATCGCGCTTGGCTGCTAGCTCGGCGGCCTCGGCACCCTCCGAACCCTCGGCGGCGTCCACCGGCACCAGCTCGACCAGCGCCATGTGATCGTTCTGCAGCACCAGCTCGCGCAGCAGGTCCTCAAAATAGCTGCCGTCCAGCTCGCCGCGCAGCTCCTCGTACACCGGGCCATACTTGAGCGCCAGCGTCGCAGCGTCGTCATCGTAGAGCCAGGTGCTCAGCGCATCGCACGCAATGGCCACGCCGTCGGCGATGCCATAGTCGCGCTGGCGCAGGTCGTACTCGTTGCTGCTGATGATGGCCTCCAGGCGCTCGCGCGGAACGCCGTGCTCGCACAGGTCGCGGCAAGCGTCCTGGAATACGCGACGCAGCTCGCGCGCCACGCCGGGCTGCGCATTTTGCAGCATGATGAGCTCGTAGGGCTGCAGGCACTCGGCCGCGGTGTAGCTCACCACGTTGCCGCCCAGGCCGGCGGCCAGAATGGCTTTCTTAACCGGCGCTTCGTTGGAGCCCAGCAGCGCCTCGAACAGGATATCTGCTGCGATCGTGCGCTTGCGGTCGAGTGCACTGCCCAGCACAAGACCCAAGCCTGCCAGGGCGTTCTCGGGCGTGGTGGCCATCTCGACGCGCTTATACTCGCAGGTCACAGGCGCCTGCACGTCCAGCGGATTGGGTGCCAGCGCGGACGGGTTCTCGCCGGCGGCAACGGCGGCGTCCATGCGGCGGCTCGCGGCACTCGACTGCGACAGATAACGCTCGTCCAAAAAGGCCAGGGCGCGGTCCACGTCCAGGTCGCCGTAGAGCGTTATATAGGAGTTGGAAGGATTGTAGTGGCGTGCGTGCGTATCCAGGAACTGCTCGTAGGTGAGCGCGGGAATCGCACGCGGGTCGCCGCCGCTCTCGTGCGCATAGGCGGTGTCGGGATAGAGCGCGGCGTTGACAGCATCGTCCAGCACGCTCATGGGATCGGACAGCGCGCCCTTCATCTCGTTGAACACCACGCCGTTATAGCGCAGGGTGCCCTCGCGCAGGCTCGCGGAGCCGCCCTCGCCATCGCCCTCGGCGTCCTCCGGCAGGTCCAGTTCGTAGTGCCAGCCCTCCTGCTCAAAAATAGTCGGCTTGGTGTAGATGGCCGGGTTGAACACCGCGTCCAGGTACACGTCCATCAGGTTGTACAGGTCCTGCTCGTTGGTGGTGGCAACGGGGTAGATGGTTTTGTCGGGGTAGGTCATGGCGTTGAGGAACGTCTGCATGGAGCTCTTGATCAGATCGACGAATGGCTCCTTGACGGGGAACTTGGCCGATCCGCACAGCACCGAGTGCTCAAGAATATGGAACACGCCGGTGGAATCGGCCGGCGGCGTCTTAAAGCCAATGGCAAAGGCTTTGTTTTCGTCGTCGCATGCCAGGTACAGCAGGCGAGCGCCCGAGGCGGTGTGGCGCAGCACGTAGGCGTCCGAGTCGAGCTCGGGCACGGTCTCGCGGCGCTCGACGGCAAAGCCGTGGCAGGTAGTGCCGGGCACCAGCAGTGCGGCGGCAGCGGCGCGCGGGTCGGTTGAGGTGGTGGGCATATGCAGTCTCCTTTGACGCCCCAGCGGGGGCGAATCGAGTCGAATCCTCGAGAGTATACCCATATGGGGCCCTCGACCAATCTGCCGGATGAGCGTGGATTTTCGGACACACGAGCGTGGAAATTCGGACGCCCACCAAATGAGCGTGGATTTTCGGATGAAATCGGCTGCCAAAAGCCCAAAAACCGTCCAAATATCCACGCTCATTTTCTGACTGTCCAATAATCCACGCTCGTCCATCACTCACGTATCTCTCATCTCTCATTCGTCACTAATACGAGAGATAGCAGAAAGACGAGAGATAAATATGAGAGATAACTGAGCAGCAGAGAGACAAGCAATCATGGAATTATCTCAATACTGATTGTTTTAACAGTAAAAACATGTTTATATGAAACAGATGGCAGACATCTTATCTTTCACCTCTCGCTCATCTCTAATATGAGAGATAACAGAAAGATGAGAGATAATTACGAGAGATAACTGAGGGACGAAGGAAATCTATTCGCGGCATTCTTCGCAGAACCGAGCGAAAGGACGTGCAGGTGAACGAAAACGAACTGACCGGTTTGCTCGAGTCTTTAAGGCGCATGGGCTCGGACGATCTTAACGTCGAAGTGAAGGAGAGCGCCACGACGCTTTCCCACGACGTATGGGAAACGGTCAGCGCTTTCGCAAACACCGCCGGCGGCATCATCGTACTCGGAGTGAGCGAGCGCGCGGGTTTTGTCCCAGTTGCAAACTTTGAGACCGAGAAAGTGCTCAACCAATTCGTGGCGGGCATGGGCGATGCCGGCGGTCGCGGAAAGCTGGCCAATCCGCCCAAATACACCATTGAGCGCGTGGAGCTCCAGGGCACCGTGGTTCTGGTCATCACGATTGAGGAGCTCGACCCGTCGAGCAAGCCTTGCTATGTCATAGAGCGGGGCGCTCAAGGTGGCAGCTACAAACGCATCGATGACAAAGATGTCCCGCTTTCGTCGACCGAGGTTTTGGCACTGTCGTCATATGAACGGACGAGTCCTAGCGATCGCGATGCGGTGTCCGGCACGAGTGTGGGCGATCTCGACGAGTCGCTGGTCGACCGCACGATAGAGCGTGCCTATTCGTTGACGCCTCGAGCGATGCGCGGTGCGGCGGACAAGAAGACAAAGATGGAGCGTCTGAATTTCCTCGACTTCCGGGGCAATGTCACCAAGGCTGGACTCCTAGTTGTGGGCACCTACCCTCAGCAGTTCTATCCCAAGCTCTTCATTGACGTGGCTGTCCATGCGGGAACTCAGAAGGGCATGGCGGGGTCGCTGAGGTTCATGGACCGCACAATCTGTGAGGGAACGTTGGGCGAGATGATCTCGGATGCCGTCGCAGCCGTCGCCAAGAATTTGCGCCGAACCTCGACCGTCCAAGGCGTCTCGCGTGTCGACTCGCTTGAGATTCCCGAGGAGGTTCTGCGCGAGGCAATCGCCAACGCCGTAATCCATCGAGAATACGGGGATCGGTTCTGTGGACAATCGATTGCCGTCGACGTCTTTGATGATCGTGTCGAGGTGACAAATCCTGGCGGCCTTTACGGGGGAAAGACTCGCGAGAACTTGTTTGACGGCAGCTCCCGATGCCGTAACGCGACGCTTGTGAAGCTCATGTCGATTGTCCCGCTGCCGGATGGCGCAGGTTCGCCGGCTGAGGGCAATGGCTCGGGCATCCCGATGATGATCGATGCCATGCGCGCGCATGGTCTGGCCGAGCCCCTGTTCTGCCCGGGATTTGATCGGTTCAAGGTCGTACTTTACCGTTCAAAGATCGAGCCGGTCGATCATGGCGGGGGCTTAATTGTGACGGCACTCAAACACTACGGCGAGCTGGGGACGCGCGAGCTGGCAGAGCGCACAGGGCTCACAATTTCCCAGGTTAGGTCGCGCGTCAACGCGCTCATTGCTCAAGGCGAGCTTGAGCCCACGGCGCCGGCGACGAGCCGCAACCGCAAGTATCGACTGTCGGAGTGCGCGGGATAGATGCGTTAGTGGACGAGGCGACCCAATAATCGACCCTCGATTGGCGTCCATTAAGGTAAAGCGGTTGTTGCCCAGTCGACGGTGATGCTAAAGACTCGGCTTACGCCGGCATGGCCCCGAACCCGTCTATCAAGAACAGCCTAAGAACCAGCTTGATGACATTTCCCGGTTTGACTTCTGCCGCGTCAAAGACGTGGCGCTCGGCGAGCTCGCTACAGTATGCATAGATGTCGCGGATAAGGTCCGCGCCCGAGAGCGTAAACATGTAGCCTGCGTCCGAAAGCGCATTGGGCGCGGCAGGCAACTTGGCCATGTGACAGAACGTTTGCAGGTCGGGCGCCATAACGTTCTGGTAGTCGAGGTGGCCGTTGGCATCCTGCGCGGCAAGCTCCAATTGGCGCACAAAATCCAGCGCCGCCGCTAACACAAAGCTCGGCGTAGGCGCATTGACGTCCTGAGTGGTCGCCACAAGCCTGCCCGCCGCCTGCGTGACAAGCCAAGCGACCTCGCGCTGGCAACGCACGGCCTTGCGCGTAACCGGCTTGATGGACGAAGAAGAAACGCTCCCCTTAGGCGGATTCGAGGCAGCCATAAGACCTTCCCATGAACGACCCGGCCCAACAAGCCCGGATGAAACACGTGCTACATCAGTATACAGGGGAGTGGGGCAGCGGGGTACAAGCGCGCCAGCGGCAAACCGAGAGCATCAACGATGTGCCGATCGCGGAATGAGATCTCGTAATAATTGACTCTCGGCCATATTATTGAGGGACATGACTCGCGTTCGTATGGTTGTAGGTGCTGGCGATGAACGACATTGACCTTGCTGTTCCGTTGATGGATGGACCAAGCTATGACCGCGCCTGCAGTCTCGTGCCTTCCGAATACGTTGAGGCATGGGAGTGGTTTCTGGATGAGGAACAGCGCGGCGGCGTTTGGACCAGCCTTCCGCACCACACCAAGGAAGATAGCCCTCAGTATCAGTACCGTTTGAGAATTGGCTCGGACTTCTTTCCCGTAACGCGGGATTCAGGGATCTTCTGGCCGGGCCAGGATCGGGTGAAGCAAGATTCCAATAAGATCTTTGCGCTTTCGGTCCATAACTCTAAAAAGAGCTTCTACACCGATGTGCCTCCGCTCTATTTGGACGATGGTACGTGGGTCATTAAGTACTCGGTTCAAGCGCCGGGTACCGTTGGTTTTCGAGACCAGAATTACAACCGTAAAATGCTCAACTGCATGGAATGTGGCGTTCCAGTCGGAGTCATATTTGCAACCGAGGTGGGCTACAAGGTGCTCGGCCTTGCATTTGTTGAACGGTTCGAGCCCGAAAACGGATGGTTTGTTCTGCACGGTCCTGTTCATAAAGGCGGACCGGACCCTCGTTTTGCGCCCGACATGAGTTATCTGAAGCACATGCCCGTCGATATTGAGTTTGCCGGACAGGGTACGACCGACGACGAAAAGGTCCGCTATGCGTTAAGGCGCGAGCGATTGGGGCAGCAATGGTTCCGCAAGCAGCTCGTTGCCGCCTATGATGGCCGTTGCGCGGTGTCGGACTGCGGCGTCAGCGAAGCTCTGGAGGCTGCACATATCGAGAATTACTCGGGACCCAAATCGCAGGTTGCCAGCAACGGCATTCTGCTTCGGCGCGATCTTCATTCCCTATTTGATGCTCACCTGATTTCGTTTGAGCCTGTTTGCGGCGAATATCGGCTGTGCGGATCGTACCTGCTGGATAAGACCGACTACGTTTCCTTTGCGGGTGCGACGCTAAGGCAGCCGAATGAGCGTCAGTGGCGACCCAATACGGTGTTTCTTGAGGCCCATCGCATTGAGTTCGATCGCTCGGAAAAGAAGCGTGAAAAGGCGGGGCTTCTGCCGTATTAGCGTATTTGGCTTTGGCGGTCTTTTACGATCGTGTTGTTTGATCGGATCGCGTGGCGATGCAATCTCGCGCGCACTTGCTGGTGCATGCTCTTCCTGGTTTGAATAACGGGAAGGGAGCGAGCGTGAACTGGCGAGGCGATATCGTGATGGGGAAGTACGGAAAACTGCCGCGTGCCCTTATCGACAACAATATGTTTCCGGGCGTAGAAGTTGATTGCGGGTCGTTTGCTGTCACCTGCCCTTGCTGCGGCTCGCAAATACCGTGTCTCGACATTCGGTTCATCGATGCGCGTGACAGACTCAGCGACGAAGTGAGAAAACAGACAGGCGTTCATATGCCGGTGTATCCGGAGAAATGCCCTGTTTGTGGCCTCGATATCGTGTATGACGCCGGTGACGAGGGATAGGTGATGCGGAGGAGCTGGCTGTGAAGGCATCTCCGTCTCTACAAATAAACCCCCTCACCGAGTTGCCTGTGGAACTCGGCGTGATGGTCGCGTGCCCAGGTAAAGAGCGCTTGGTCAAAGTCGGTGCGCGTGGCCGGGACGCCAAAGACGCCGGCAACTTCGACGCGTATAAACTCCAGTGCCGGCAGCTTGTTGATGGCAGTGAGGGCAAACGGGGACGAGGGCTCCTCGAACAGATAGCGGCTGCCTTGCAGCGCGTCGCAACTGGTGCACGTGTTGCCGAGCGACGGGGCTTTGGAAGCTCGCGCTCCTACGGGCTTGTAGCCGCAGCGCTTATGAAGGTAGTCGCGGATCTCGCCCGGCACGCAGCCAAGAGCGGGCACGATGGCGAGTGCGTTGGCTCTGGCCGTGTCGATGGCAATGTGCCCGGCTTCGTTGGGCGCGTGCGCGATGGCGATGCTCTCGTCGCTATCGGTTCGATAGGGAATGCCGAAGGCCGCGACCGAGGTCTCTTTGTGACACTTCCAGCATTCGCGCTTGCCCAGTACTAGATATATATACGGCGCCGAGGGGTCGGATCGGTCAACACCGGGCAGCCACTCGGCAAAGGGCTCGGGGTTGACGCCGCTGGGTACATACCAGACCTTCTTGGTCCGGTCCCATTTGGCACCCAGTGCCTTGGCTTCTTCTTTGTGCGAAAAGGGGACATCGAGCTCGGTGCGCATGGCGGCTCCTTGGTGCTGCAGGTGCAAGTGGCTCAAGGATACCGCAGGGCGCAGACATCGCGGCGTTTTGCCGAGAAGTTGCGGCTCGGATGGGTTCGAGACGCGTTGGTCTCGGCCTCGGTGGCTATTGGGGCGGTTTTGATTGACTGCGGAGTCAGCCGGGATAGGCACCTGGGTCGCTGACGCGGTTTTGTGTATGGGCACGGTGGTTGTTTGGGCGGTTGGAGCTGCCAGCTGATTAGGCGACATAAAACAAAACAGCCCAGAGGACATAGCCTCTGAGCTGCGAACATTTGGTGGGCGTTAGAAGATTTGAACTTCTGACCTCTTCCGTGTCAGGGAAGCGCTCTCCCCCTGAGCTAAACGCCCGATCAAGGGTGCGCAAGCGCGCAAGGGATAATATAACGGAGCCTGAACTCGGTGGCAAGAACATTTTTAAAAATCGCTTACATTGTGGAATTCGGGGGCTTTGTCGCATCCATTTCAAAAGAGCCTGCTGCCGCGATTTGGCTGGCGCATAATGCAAGGCCATTGCGGTATCGAGCTATGGAAAGACGCCTGCGGAGTTGTCCTACCGATAAGCGGACAAGCCTCCAGCTGGTGACTTCGCCGTGGTAAGGTAAGCCGAATTGTTTCCAGGCTGTTTCGGGGGAGTGGAATGAGCAAAGAGTGTGTCGAGCAGGTCGAAGGCGCAGGGGCTTCGGTGCCGATGACCGATATATCGAACATTGATGTGCCCGAGGGCACCGACGAGCTCAGCCGCAACACCCGTCGCGCATGGCGCGACCGCCTTAACGATGCGTCGTCGCGCAAGATGATCACGGGCGTCTTGGCTACGCTGGTGGGCGGTTCGTTTTGGGGCTTCTCGGGCACCAGCGCGAGTTTTTTGTTCGATACCTACCATGTCGATACGCTGTGGCTTATG
Source organism: uncultured Collinsella sp. (assembly GCA_905211615.1). Lineage (GTDB taxonomy): Bacteria > Actinomycetota > Coriobacteriia > Coriobacteriales > Coriobacteriaceae > Collinsella. The sequence goes on from CAJMBB010000035.1 coordinate 9,102, forward strand.
AGCATACGGCAGATTCTCGCCGGCCTGCTCTTTATGGCTGTGGTTGTCACGCGCGACCGCGCACGCCTGGTCAAGCTTTGGACGACGCCCGCTGATCGCAAGCAGCTGCTGCTCTTTACCGCCTTTGGCCTGCTGTTCAACCAGTTTTGCTATCTTTCGGCCGTGCGCCTGACGAACGCCGGAACCGCGACGGTGCTCCAGTGCCTGCAGCTCGTTATCATCATGGGCTACACCTGCGTGATCGATCGCCGCATGCCGCGTACTCGCGAAGTCATCGGCATTGGCCTAGCTCTGGGTGGAACCTTTTTAATCGCCACCGGCGGCGACCCCACCAGCCTGAATATCTCGCCGCTTGGCCTGGCAGCAGGTCTTATGTGTGCGGTCAGCGCCGCGTGTATGGCGGTGATTCCCGCCAAGATCCTGCCCGAATACGGTAGCCCCATCGTCACGGGCTCGGCAATGCTCACGGCGGGCGTGATCTCATGTGTCTTCGTGCAGCCCTGGGCGCATATGCCGGCACTCGACGCTGCCGGCGTCGAGGCGCTCGCGGTGTTCGTGGTTATCGGCTCGTTTTTTGCTTACATGCTCTATATGCAGGGCGTTAAGGACATCGGCTCGGTGCGTGCGAGCCTCATCGGAACTGTGGAGCCGGTTTCGGCGACCATCACGAGCGCCGTTATGCTGGGCACGGTGTTTTTGCCGACCGACCTTATCGGCTTTGCCATGATCATCGTGATGATGTTCCTCACGGTGTAGCTGGCGCCGCCGCCAGACAGAAAAGGTGTTGTGCCGCATTTTCGCCAATTGATGTCCGTGTCTGGAGTTTAGCTGTCGATGCTCAAAATGCCATAAACTAGTAACGTTATGGACTTTTTCATTGCGACTCAATTGCGAGGATTTCTTTATGGCTGGTAATCACTTTAAGGGCAGCGATAGCGGCCGTCCTGCAGTTCCGCCGCGTCCGAACGGGGCTGGTAAGGCCGGCACGCCGGGCGGCGCTGGACAGGGCGGTTCCGGTAAGCGCGTGTCCCCGGGCGAGACAGCGATGTTTACCGCTCTGTACGAGCAGTCTCAAAAGGCAAAAAAGACCGGCCGTGCAAAAGGGAATGTCTTTGCGGGCGGTGCAACCTCCGCGTCGCAGCCGAGCGGGGCTCCTTCGGTGCCTGCGAACAACGCAGGTGCTGCCAACGCCGCGAATGCTGCCGGCAACGTTAATGCCGGCAAGGCCGCCAACAATACTCCCTCTGCCGGTGGCGCGGGGCTTACGGGTAACCTTGGCACGATTTACACCGGCGCCTCCGAGACTGGCACGTTCGCCCGCCTGGATGATAGCGGTGCCGAGTTTGCGGGCTCGGGTTCCAAGGAAGATTATTACGATTTTGGCTTGAACTACGGTAGCGATGCTTCGTCGAGTTCGACCTCTGACGGTCTGGTCCGTCATCGCCATCGCAAGGGCGAGGGCAAGAAGCGTCACACTGGCGCCATTATTGCCGCTGTAGTCGCGGTGCTTCTCGTTGCGCTTGGCGCAAGCGGCTTTATGCTGCTTAACTCGGCAAAGACCGTAAAGAGCGAAGCGAAGGAGGCTGTCGAGATCGTCGGTGGCCTTAAGGACAAGGTCACGTCGGGCGATTTTTCGACGCTGCCTGACGACGCGAAGAAGATCGATGAACTCTGTAACAGCATGAAGGCGGAGACCTCGAGCCCGCTGTGGGCGGCGGCTTCGTTTATCCCGGTGTATGGCAGCGATATCAATGCGGCCCGCACCATGATTGACGCCCTGTCCGATGTCTCGAGCAATGCGCTGGTTCCCATGGCCGATAACCTTTCGCAGGCTACGCCCGGCAAGCTGTTCCAGGACGGCATGATTAACGTGTCCGCGCTGCAGGCGGTCGCCGATTCGCTTTCCAGCAGCTCGAAGGTGTTCAAGAGCGCCAACGAGAAGGTCCAGGGCATTGGCGATACTCATATTTCCCAGGTGACCGAGCTGGTCGATAAGGCCAAGGACGGCTTTGCCACCCTCAACGGCGCGGTTGACGCGGCGGAGAAGGTCGCCCCCGTCCTTCCCCAGATGCTCGGCGCCAACGGCCAGACGCGCAACTACCTTATGTACGCCATGAACAACGTCGAGATTCGTGCCTGCGGCGGCTTTGGCGGTTCGCAGGGCCTGATTTCGGTCACTGACGGCCAGATGTCGATTGGCGAGTTTGTTCCCCGCATTGGACTCAGTGAGGATGAGGCAGTCGAGAGCGTCGACGAAGAGGATGAGGCGCTGTTCGGCAACCACAGTAACCTGTACAACTCGGGCAATACCTATTCGCCTGATTGGCCTCGCAACTCGCAGCGTGTCGCCGCGCTGTGGAAGTCCCAGTATGGACAGGACGTTGATGGCGTCATCGGTATCGACCCGGTGTTCCTGCAGTATCTGCTGGGCCTGGTCGGTAACGTGTCACTGCCCGACGGAACGGTTGTCGACGGCACCAACGCCGCAAAGGTCCTCATGCACGATGTGTACTGGAACTATCCGGTCGAGGAGTCGGACGGCATCTTTGCATCCGTCGCCAGCGCTGCCTTCGACAAGGTCCTTGGCGGTATCGGCGATGTCGATGTTACGAAGCTTGTCAGCGCCGTTGAGCGCGGTGCCGAAGAGGGCCGCCTGATCGCTTGGATGAGAAACGATGATGAGCAGAATGCCATCAAAGAGACGGGCATTGACGCTTCGCTGCCCGATCCGGATGATCCGAGTGCCGATCCCGTTGCCGGCGTTTACTTTAACAACCTGAGCTTCTCCAAGCTCGACTGGTATCTGAACGCCGATACGCAGATTGGCCAGGGCATCAAGAACGGTGACGGCACGTGCTCGTATCGCATCACCGTTACTCTGACGAACATCATGACGCAGGAGGAGGCTGGCAAGCTGCCCGACTACGTTGCGGCGAGCGCACCCGATGCCGCGCGTGACGACGAACGCCTGAATGTCTCGTTGTTTGCCCCGACGGGCGGCAACATCAGTGACCTTACGGTTGAGGGCACCCAGTTTGGTCTTGGTGCCGCTACGTGGCATGGAATCCCCTTCTATTCGGGCACCGTTGACCTGCATGCTGGCGAGACGACGACGATCACGTATACGCTGACCACGTCGGCCGAGGCGGGGGACAAGCCGCTTACGCTGCGTCAGACTCCTACATGCCAGGCGGCTCGCGACAGCGCGTCGGCGTAGGGTTTTTCTGGTAGCGCAGATAATCGAGTACCATTTTGGGGCGGACAGGCAATCTGTTCGCCCCTATTTTGTAAGGAGAGCGCATGAAGTCCTTTGGCACCGACGGCTTTCGCGGTGAGGCCAACGTTGGGCTGACGGTAGAGCACGCTTATAAGATTGGCCGTTTTGTGGGCTGGTATTACGGTGCCAACCGCGAGCGCAAGGCGCGCGTGATCGTGGGCAAGGACACGCGTCGTTCGAGCTACATGTTCGAGGCGGCGCTGGTGAGCGGCCTGGTCGCGAGCGGTGCGGACGCCTATATGCTGCACGTGATCCCCACGCCGGGCGTAGCGCATCAGACCGTGGAGGGCTGCTTCGATTGCGGCATCATGATCTCTGCCAGCCACAACCCCTATTACGATAACGGCATTAAGCTGATCGACTGCTATGGTGAGAAAATGCCCGAGGAAATCTTGCTGTTAGTCGAGGACTACATCGACGGCAAGCTTCATGTATTCGATAAGGATTGGCCGGAGCTGCCCTTTGCCCACCGGGAACACATCGGCTGCACCGTGGATTATGTGGCAGGCCGCAACCGCTATATGGGCTACCTGATTTCTCTGGGCATCTACTCCTTCAAGGGCGTGAAGGTCGGTCTGGACTGCGCCAACGGTTCCAGTTGGACCATCGCCAAGTCTGTGTTCGATGCACTGGGCGCTGATACCTACGTCATCAATGCACAGCCCAACGGCCTGAACATCAACAACAATGCTGGCTCCACCCACATCGAGGGCTTGCAGAAGTTCGTGGTAGAGAAGGGGCTGGACATCGGTTTTGCCTACGACGGTGACGCCGACCGCTGCCTCTGCGTGGATGAAAAGGGCAATGTCATCACCGGCGACCACATCCTGTACATCTACGGCTGCTACATGAAGGAGCGCGGCAAGCTGCTGAACAACACGGTGGTCACTACAGTTATGTCCAACTTCGGCCTGTACAAGGCCTTCGACGAGCTGGGCATCGGCTACGCCAAGACCGCCGTCGGCGACAAATACGTGTACGAGTACATGGCCAAAAACGGCTGCCGCATCGGCGGTGAGCAGAGCGGCCACATCATCTTCTCCAAGTACGCCAGCACCGGTGACGGCATCCTGACCAGCCTGAAGATGATGGAAGTGATGCTGGCCAAGAAGATGCCCATGAGCAAGCTGGCCGAGCCGCTGACCATCTATCCGCAGGTGCTGGAGAACGTCCGCGTCACCGACAAGAAGGCTGCACAGAACGACCCGGCGGTACAGGAGGCAGTCAAGGCCGTGGCCGAGGCGCTGGGCGACACTGGCCGCATCCTTGTCCGTGAGTCCGGCACCGAGCCGGTGGTCCGCGTGATGGTGGAGGCCCCCGACCACGACACATGCCAGAAGTATGTGTCTCAGGTTGTGGAAGCCATCAAGGCACAGGGTTACGGCGTCTGAGAACGCCCCGAAATGAGGAAGTGCAATGAAACGATTCAAACAGATGCTCGCGGTCCTGCTCTGCGCTGTGGCGCTGTGCGGGCTGGCCCCGGCGGCGCTGGCCGCACAGCCGCTGGACGAAAGTGAGAACGGCGGCAAGGTCATCATCTACTTCGAGACCTGCGGCGGCACCGGCATCCCGGTGGTGGAACGCACCAGCGGCGACGGCAAGCTGTACAGTCTGCCCACCCCCACCATGGAGGGCTACACCTTCAAGGGCTGGTACACTGACATCGTAGGCGGTGATGCGATCGTAGCGGGTGAAACGGAATTTTCCGGCGAGGATGCCACCATCTACGCCCAGTGGGACCCCATCGACCAGCCCGTGACTGAGCCGACGGCCCCGGCGGACAGCGCCGAGGGCATCTGGGAGCGCCATAAGGCGACCATCCTCATCGTGGGCGGCGTGCTTCTTCTGGCCGCTGCCGGGCTTGTGATGTGAAAGGGAACAGTATGGAACACAAACTGAAACTCCCCGCACAGTGTGCGCTCATCCCGCCCGAAGAGCAGCAGCTCGTCAGCGGCGGCGCGCCCGCATGGATGACCGACTTCGTCACCGATGTCAAGGACACCCTGCGCCCCTATAAGCCCTACTTCCAGTTCGCGTGGCAGCTGCTGAAAGCAGGCATCACCTGCGCGAAGGAAGCCCTCCTCATCTACGGTTATACCAAGATCATGATCCACTCCCTGAAAGGGATCAAGAACTGCATCAAAGCATTGCCGTGGTAAAATGAAATAACACAAACGCCCCTCGCGTCGGCAGATTTTACTGCACGGCGCGGGGGGCGTAGCATTTTGGATAAAAGTTTAATCGTCGCTGCTGTCCAGTTTGAGCACGGCGGTGAAGGCTTCGCTGGGGAGGGAGACGGTGCCGAGCTGGCGCATCTTCTTTTTGCCTTCCTTCTGCTTTTCGAGCAGCTTCTTCTTACGGGAGATATCGCCGCCGTAGCACTTGGCGAGGACGTCCTTGCGCATGGCTTTGACGGTCTCGCGGGCGATGATCTTGCCGCCGATGGCGGCCTGCACCGGGATCTCGAACAGGTTGCGGGGGATGTTGTCCCGCAGCTTTTCGCAGATGCGGCGGCCCTTGGCGTAGGCGTTGTCGCGGAAGACGATCATGGACAGAGCGTCCACGGGGTCGCCGTTGAGCAGGAAGTCCAGCTTGACGAGGTCGCTCTCGCGGTACTCCTTGAACTCGTAATCGTAGCTGGCGTAACCGCGGCTGCGGCTCTTGATGGCATCGAAGAAATCGTAGACGATCTCACCCAGCGGCAGCGCATAGTGCAGGTCCACGCGGACGTCGTCCAGATACTTCATGTCGATGAGGACGCCGCGCTTGTTCTGGCACAGATCCATCAGGCTGCCGACGTATTCGTTGGGGGTGTAGAGGTGGACGTCCACGAAGGGTTCCTCCTGCTTGACGATGTTGGAGGGGTCCGGGTAGTTGGAGGGGTTGTCGATCATCTCCACGGTGCCGTCGGTCAGGGTCAGGCGGTAGCGGACGCTGGGGGTGGTGGTGATGAGGTCGAGGTCGAACTCCCGCTCCAGCCGCTCGGTGATGATCTCCATGTGGAGCAGACCGAGGAAGCCGCAGCGGAAGCCGAAGCCCAGCGCGGCG
>CAJMBB010000036.1 GCA_905211615.1 uncultured Collinsella sp.
GTGGATGACACCGGCGGCCCGCGGGGCGGTCGCGCCCTGACGCACCGTCCAGGCCTTGACCTCCATCTCGCCGGCCGTAAAGAACGACTGCAGGCCGAGCAGCTTGTAAGCGGCCTGCGCGAGCACGTCCAGGCCGGGCTGCTCCAGGCCCAGGCTTTCCAGGTAGTCGGCGGCGTCCTCGGGATCGAGCTCGGAAAGCTCGGCCTCGATCTTGGCGCAGATAGGCAGCGGCTTGACGCCGTCGATGGGCGCCAGGTCGTCGTTGAGCATATCCTCGTCCACGTTGGCCACGTACAGGATGGGCTTCATGGTGAGCAGGAACAGACCCTTGGCGGCGGCACGCTCCTCGTCGGTCATCTCCATGGATGCGGCGCGCTTGCCCTCGTTGAGCCAGGCGAGCAGACGCTTGGCGACCTCGAACTTGGGCATGAGCTCCTTGTCGCGCTTGGCCTCCTTCTCGAGCTTGGGCAGCTGCTTCTCGAGCGTGCCCATGTCGGCCAGGATGAGCTCGGTCATGATGGTGTCGGCATCGCCGGCAGGATCGACGAACTCGCCCGTGCGGCCCACCTCACGCATGACATTGGGGTCCTTAAAGTAGCGCACGACCTCGCAGATGGCGTCGGTCTCGCGGATGTTTGCCAAGAACTGGTTGCCCAGACCCTCGCCCTCGTTGGCACCCTTCACCAGGCCCGCGATGTCGACAAACTCGACCGTAGCCGGCACGATGCGGTCCGGGTTGACGATGTCGGCAAGCTTTTGCAGGCGGCTATCGGGCACATCGACGATACCCACGTTGGGGTCGATTGTGGCAAACGGGTAGTTGGCGGCAAGGCCGGTCTTTTTGGTAAGCGCGGTGAACAGCGTCGACTTGCCCACGTTGGGCAGGCCCACGATACCGATGGAAAGGGACACGACAGCTCCTTTTGGTACAGGTACTTCAAACCGTATAAGTATAGCGCCGCCGCAGCATCCGGGCGAATCCGGACACCGCGGCGGCGCAAATGAAGCAGAGATGCGTGAGGGTTCTAGACAGTAGTCCTTACTTAAGCTCGGGCCAGAAATCCTTGTTGGCCTCGATGAGCTCGTCCAGGATCTGCTTGGCAACGCTCGCCGAAGGAATGGTCTTGGAGAGCGTGAGTGCCTGCCAGAGCTTCTGGTAGCTGCCCTCGACCCAAGCCTGGACAACGAGCTTCTCGACGGAAACCTGCTGCTCCATGAGGCCCTTCTGGAACTGCGGAATCGGGCCCTGGCAGATCTTCTCAAAGCCGTTGGAACCGACGATGCAAGGCACCTCGACCATAGCCGTCGGGTCGAAGTTGGGCACAGCGCCATCGTTGGGGACGATCAGCAGGAAGCGCTCGAGCGTGTTCTCGGCCAGTGCGCAGGCAAGGTCGACGATGTAGTTGGCATGTACATCTGGCTCAAAGCCGCCGTCTTTAGCCGTACCCTTGGCGATGATGTCGCGGCAAGCGCCAAAGACCTTCTTCTCGCGGCCGTCCATAACCTCATTGGCGCGAGTGTAGTTGGGGTCAGACGTCTCGACGACATAGTCCGGGTACAGGTAATACTTGAGGTAGGTGTTGGGAATCGTCTCGGGATCGACAGCATAGACATCCTTGGCCTTGCCGAAGGTGTGAATCCAGCTCTCCTCGACGTGCTGTTCCTTACCGGCCTCGTGCTCAATGCCGTCCAAGTAGCCGTTCTTTGCCATGTGCTCCTTGATCTGCGGCATGAGGTCGTTACCCTCCTTGTCGTAGATCTTGCTCCACCAACCAAAGTGATTGAGGCCGTAGTAGCTGTACTGCAGCTCGCGACGATCCTTGATGCCGCACATACGGCTCATCTTATCCATGAGGTCGATCGGCATGTCGCAGATGTTGATGATGCGGCTGTTGGGACGCAGCACGCGGCAAGCCTCGGCGACGATGGCCGCGGGGTTGGAGTAGTTGAGCATCCAGGCGTTGGGGCTGTACTTCTCCATGTAGTCCAGGATCTCGATGACACCGCCGATGGAGCGCATGCCGTAGGCGATGCCGCCGGCGCCGCAGGTCTCCTGACCAACGCAGCCGTACTTGAGGGGGATCTTCTCGTCGAGCTCGCGCATAGCGTAGAGACCCACGCGGATGTGAGCAAGGACGAAGTCAGTACCGGTAAAAGCGGTTTCGGGGTCGGTGGTGTAGTTGAACTCAACCTCGGGAGCGTTCTCGTGGAAGTAGATCTCGCACGCCTTGGCAACGATCTCCTGGCGCTCGGCGTTGTTGTCATAGAAGGTCACCTTGTTGACCGGGAAGCGGTCGCGCTCCTCGAGCAGCATCAGGGCAATGCCCGGAGTGAAGGTAGAGCCACCGCCGGCAATGGTCACGGCATAGTTTTTCTTGGACATGATGTCCTCCTCATTCTGGCCGCTTGCTCAATCCGTCCCCGCACGCGGCCTTGCGCGGTTTGGAATTGTTACCTAGAAGTGGAGTTTTTTATCTCTAGAATCGGCCTTGCGGTGCATACCGGCTCTGCAAGGCCGATTGTTTCGATGGACGATGGTTTACAGAAGACTCTCGAACTTCAGAAGACTCTCGAACTTCTCGCGAACCTGCGGGACGGTAAGGCCGATGATGACCTGGATTGACTGACCTTGGACCACCAAGCCATGCGTACCGATCGCCTTGAAGGAAGCCTCGGGTGCAACGACGCTCTTGTCCTTGACGTTAACGCGCAGACGGGTAGCGCAGTTAGTTACATCGATGATGTTATCCGTGCCACCGAGCAGATCGAGGATGTTCTCGGCAAGCACCAAGCGCTCATCATCTTTACTCTGGGCGACCGATTTGCCAGCAGCAGCACCGCCCTGCTTTTGCTTGTAGTCGGCCTTGGACTTGAGCTCGACCTCAACATCGTCATCCTCGCGACCGGGGGTCTTAAAGTCGAACTTGACGATCAGGAAACGGAAGACCACGACCCAAAGGGCGGTAAAGCACAGACCGACAAGGATGGAGATGGCGTACTGCAGACCGTGTGCGGCCCAAAGGGGCAGCCAGTCCCACGAGAGCATCGAGATGATGCCACCGTCGAAGATGCCCACGACACCAAGGAGGTTTTGAGCCATGCAGCCGAGCGCTCCGAGCACGCAGTGGACGACGAACAGGCCAGGCGCAATGAACAGGAAGGTGAAGTCAAGCGGCTCGGTGATACCGCAAAGCATAGCGGTAAGGGTGACCGGGATCAGCAGAGCCTTGACGCGCTGCTTGCGCTCGGGTTTGGCGGTCATATAAAACGCAATGGCGACGCCAAGCGAGCCGAAGACCTTAGTCCAACCAGGGCAGGTATAGGCAGCCCAGGGTGCGGCATCCTTAAGAGCAATGCTCGGATCGGCAGCCAGTTGGGGCAGGATGTTGGCCCAAGCAGCAAAGATGCCGCCGTTGACCGCCGCGTTGTCGTAATAGAACGGCGTATAGATAAAGTGGTGCAGGCCTGTAGGGATCAGCACGCGCTCGAAGAAAGCAAAGACACCCACGCCAAACGTACCGGCGGAAAGGATGAATCCCTGGAAGGCAGAGATAGCAGCCTGAACATGCGGCCACACCAGGCAGGCGATAAGAGCGACCGGAACCATAACGAAGAAACCGATCATATAGATGAACACGGAACCCGAGAACACGCCCAACCACTCGGGGAGCTCGGTGTCGAAGAACTTATTATGCAGCATCGTGGCGATACCAGAGATAATGAGCGCGCCCATGATGCCCATATCAAGCGTTTTGATGCTTGCGATAGTGGCAAGACCAGTACCGCTGCCCGCCTCGACAGAGTAGTCGACCCCAAAGACAGGGCCCCACTGCCCCAAGATTGTGCTTACAAAGTAGTTGAAGGTAAGGTAGATGGCCAAAGCCTCCATGCAGCAGCGAGCGTTCTGCTTGTTCGCGAGCGAGATTGGCAACGCTACGCAAAACAGCAACGGCATCTGGTTAAAGAGCGTCCAACCACCCTGGAGCAGCACATTCCAGCAATCAAACCAAAGATGGCCCGCAGTGGCCATCTCGCCAAAGATCGCCTCGGTGGTAAACAACGTACCCAGGCCGACGACGATTCCGGAAAATGCGAAAAGAATTGCAGGCGTGTACATTGCACCGCCGAAACGTTGTATCTTTTGCATCATGACGGGGAATCCCCCTCTCTTCATTCGGAGCGACTGCGGTTTTGGCTTCACTCGAGACCGCAGACGCGCCGTTTGCGTGTACCTCGTGCAATAGGACGGGTGGGCCCGCTTCCCTGACTTCTTGCGCTTCTTTTTTTATCATATCACTTATCTAGACAAGTTAGCATAAATACTGCGGTCGGTAAACGGTTGATTATTGGCCGTAAACGGTATATGTCCAGTATTTCGCCTGTTAAATCTGACATAGCTGATGGCTGCATTTCATTTTTCTTTTCTACTTGTCTAGATGTGCTTGTCTATATATATAGACATGCCTATACTTCATTACAACATTCACCGCCACGTTAAGGAGTCACCATGAAAAGCGCGGTCTTCTATGGAAAGCACGACCTCAGAGTCGAGGAATCGGCAAAGCCGGCCGTGGGCAGGCGCGACGTTCTGATCAACGTCAAAGCTTGCGGCGTCTGCGGTACCGACGTTCATATCTATGAAGGCGACAAGGGTGCAGCCGACGTTACCCCGCCCACGATCCTTGGTCATGAGTTTGCGGGCGTTGTCGAGGCCGTGGGCAGCGACGTCGCTGGCTTTAAACCGGGCGATCGCGTGTGCATCGACCCAAACCATCCCTGCGGCTGCTGCGAACCCTGCCGCGACGGAATCAACCACTACTGCGAGCATATGACCGGTTACGGCACCACCGTTAACGGCGGCTTTGCCGAGTACTGCTCCGTCGATATGCAGCAAGTCTACAAGTTGGGCGATCACACCAGCTTCGAGCAGGGCGCTATGACCGAGCCCGTCGCCTGCTGCCTGCACGGCATCGATATGTGCAACATCAAGCCCGGCAGCACAGTTGTCGTTATCGGCGGTGGCATGATCGGTCTGCTCATGATGCAGCTTGCTAAAAACGCCGGCGCCACCAAGGTTGTCTTGCTCGAGCCCGTCGAAGGCAAGCGCGAGGTTGCGCTCAAACTCGGCGCCGACCTGGCAATTGATTCCATCCACGAGGACGTCCCGGCCCGCCTGAAGCAGGAGGGCGTCGGCAACGTCGATGTCGTTATCGAGTGTGTTGGCAAGCCCGTCACCATCGAGCAGGCCATCCAGATCGCCGGCCACAAGGCTACGGTCATGATGTTCGGCCTCACCAAGCCCGATGAGACAATCACCGTCAAGCCCTTCGAGGTCTTCCAGAAGGAGCTTGTGCTTACCTCGTCCTACATTAACCCTTATACGCAGCGTCGTGCGCTCGAGCTCATCGACTCTGGCAGGCTCGACGTATCCTCGATGGTCGCCAAGGTGGCTTCCCTCGACGAACTCGGCGCCATCCTGTCAGACCCAGCTCTGCGTGCCATGGGTAAATATATAATCGACCCCAGCAAGTAAATCGATCGACACCTGCGCGAGCGGTCCTCATCCACCGCTCGCGCACCCTGCTCTAGGAGACCGTCATGGCGCGAGCCATCTTCCAAACTATTTATGACAACGTGAAGCAGTCGATTGACGACGGCACATACGCCTATCAGAGTTATCTGCCTTCGGAGACTGAGCTCACGCAGCTGTTTGACTGTTCGCGCATGACGGTCCGTCGCGCCATCTCGATGCTTGCGGCAGACGGTTACGTGCTCCCCCAGCAAGGCAAAGGCATGCGCGTCATTCGCAACATCAGTGACGAGAAGAGTCGTGGTGGCGGCGGACTCGAGACCTTTAAGGAAATCGCGGTCAACCGAGGCTTTGAGCTCAAGACTGTCACCACCGTCTTTGAGCTCCTCATCTGCAGCAAGGCGCTCTCCAAGATTACCGGGTTTCCCGAAGGCTGTGAGCTCACACGCGCCAAACGCATCCGTTATGCAGACGGACAAGCCGTGTGCTCCGACGACTCCTATTACCTAAGCTCACAAGTACCGGGGCTGACACCCGAGATTGTCAACGACTCGATCTATCGTTACCTCGAAGAAGATCTTGGCATTAAGATTGCCACGGGCAAACGCGATGTGACGATCGAGCATCCCACGCCCGAGGATACGCGCGTGCTCGATCTCGACGACTTTAACGCACTCGCCGTTATACGCGGGCAGACCTACAACGCCGACGGCATCCTTATGGAATACACCGAGACCAAACAGGTCCCCGGGTTCTTTTTGCTCCATGAAACCGTGACGCGCAACGGTACCGGTCGAACCGGCCACCAAAGTAGCATGAACTAGCCATTTATTAGTTGCGGTGGAATAGCTCCTAGAATGGCCCGCTTAAGGGCAAAACAGGAACTATTCCACCGCAACTTTTTTGGCCGGCGGGGCAGTACCTGTCCCACCGGCCATCATTTACGCTCGTTTAGCTAGTCCGCGAGCTTTTCCACTTGGTCGAGCATCTTGTTGAGCTTTTCCTTTGCCTCGGCCTTGACCTTCTCGGCCTCCTCGTGGGCCTTGGCCTTCTGGGCGGCCTTCTCCTCGGCCTCGGGATCGACGACGATCAGGTTGGATGCATCGTGTTCAACCAACTTGAGCGCATGCTCGGGACACACCCTGACGCAGGCACCGCAGCCCAAGCAATACGTCGACTCCAACGCAAAGCGGCCGCTTCCCACCAAATCGCAGGCGAACGTGGGGCATACATTGACGCACTCGCCGCACGACGTGCACTTGTCAAAATCGCACTCCGGCGTGCTCACCTGCATGTTCTGGGCAAGCTCGGGGTGGTTTTGCAGCGTCGAGAGCACCAGCTGTCGCCCATGGGTGAGGGAACGGCGACGCTTGGTCGTCGTGGTGCCGCACATGGTGTTGAGCGTACGCTCCAGCTGGGTAATCTGATGGCGATGGGCCTTGAGCTTTTGCGTCACCGAGGCCAGCGCCGCCGTCGCCGGGTTGAGCTTGGTCACCGTTAGGCCCGTGGTGCGGGCAATCTTTTCCATGTACTCCTTGCGCTCGTACTCACGGCGCTTATGGCATTTGAGGCTCTTGGGGTCGACCTCCAGGCCCATACCCGTGCCAGACCACTCCTCGGCCTTCGCAATCGCCTCGCCCAGAATGTCCTCACCGCCGGTGTTGCGGCATTTATCGCACACGCCCAACGGCAGGTACACGCTCACGTTGGGATAGTCCGCCAGTACCGAGAACCAGGTCTCGGCCGTAATATCGCCCACGCAGGCAACGACGACTTCGTTTTCGCGCGGCATGCGCTTAAGGGCGCGCGTGCAGGTGACGTAGGCGGTCTCGTGGCTCGTGGCCGCCGAGGCAATGTCGTCATACAGGTTTTTAGGCGCCAGGCGCGGCGAGATGATCGCCTCGGTCGGACAGGCAGCGGCGCACAGGCCGCACTTGCGACAGGAGTCGAGGATCTCGATGGCGTCTTCCTCGACCTCGATAGCGTTGACAGGGCACACGTCCATGCACGCGGTACAGCCGCTCTTTTCGTTTTTGCAGGTCAAGCACGGAATGGTGTTGCCGCGCGGACGCTCCTTGTAGTCGGCAGGATTCCACTGCGGTGCCGACGGATCGAGTGCATCGGTCACACCGCCAAGCGGGTTTTTAAGAAAGTCGAAACCCTTGCTGATCTCGATAATGTCATCAAACAGATCGTGTTCCTGCGCCATGCGCGGCCCCTCCCTGAGCAGTGCAAACAAGCAAGAGATAATGATACGCTATCGGCCCGCGCCTCGGGCAAATTACACGCGGAGCACCTTTGCGGCAAATAGACCTACAATCTATTGCCAACCTAATCGCCTAGGTTTATTGAGGAGTCACAAGATGAAGATTGCCCTGATCGAACCGTTGGGAGTACCCGAGCAGATCATCGACAGGCTCTCCGCACCCCTTAAGGACGCCGGCCATGAGTTTGGCTACTTCGACACCAAGACCACCGATCCGGCCGAGCTTGCACAGCGCAGCGAGGGCGCCGAGGTCGTCATGATCGCCAACAACCCCTACCCTGCCGAGGTCGTCGCCGGCGCCGATGCGCTCAAGATGATCGCCGTTGCCTTTACGGGCATCGACCACGTGGGGCTTTCCGCCTGCCGTGAGCGCGGTGTTGAGGTTCGCAACTGCGCCGGCTACTCCGACGTTTCGGTCGCCGAGCTCACCCTTGGCCTGACCATCGACGTGTTGCGCAAGGTGGTCGCCGCCGATGCCGCCGTCCGCAGCGGCAAGACGAGCGCCGGCCTAATGGGCGCCGAGATCCGCAACAAGACCGTGGGTATCGTGGGCTGCGGTAAGATCGGCTGCGCCACGGGTCGTCTCTTTAAGGCCTTTGGCGCCCACGTGCTGGGCTATGCCCGCCACGAGCATCCCGAGGCAGCCGAGGCCGGCATTGAGCAGGTTTCGCTCGAGCAGTTGCTCGCCGAGTCCGATATCGTAAGCCTGCACCTGCCTAACAATGACACCACGCGCAAGAGCTTTGGCACCGAGCAGTTCGCCCAGATGAAGGACGGTGCCGTCTTTATCAACTGCGCCCGCGGTGCCATCGTGGATAACGATGCCCTTGCCCATGCACTCAACGACGATAAGCTCGCCGGTGCCGGCATCGACGTCTTTGATATGGAGCCGCCCATCCCCGCCGACTACGCGCTCATCAACGCCAAGAACTGCACCTTCACGCCACATGTAGGCTTCCTTACGCACGAGGCCATGCAGCGCCGCGCCAAGATTGAGTTCGACAACGTCGTCGCCTACGTCGAGGGTCGCGCGCAAAACGTTTGCGAGCTGTAGTCAAACGAGGGCGGGGCAAAACCTCATCGCAGGCCTGCCCCGCCTTCTTTGGTTCAACTAACCTGACCCCTTTGCACCATAGCAAAAAGGGGCAAAGCCATCTGCTGGCTTTGCCCCTTCCTTAGCTTGATCTACTCATCCATGAGATAGTAGTGGCCCAGTGCGTCGGCACCCAGGATGGCGTTTGCGACCATCTCGGGCGTCACCTCAAACGGCATGTTGCACATGGTGTCCTCGGGCGCGCACGCGGCCTCGGCAACAATCATGGCCTTCTCGCGCGTAAGCTCGGCAACGCCAAGCTCCTTCATCGTGACCGGTAGGCCCAGCTCAATGCAGAAGCCCAAGACTTCCTCGAGCTTCTCGGTCGGAGCATCCTCGAGTACCAGCTGGACGATGGTGCCGAAGGCGACCTTCTCGCCGTGGTACATGCTGTGGCACTCGGGCAGCATCGTCAGGCCATTGTGGATGGCATGAGCAGCAGCAAGGCCCGAGCTCTCAAAGCCAATGCCCGAAAGCAGCGTATTGGCCTCGATGATGTGCTCGACGGCAGGCGTGAGCGCACCCTTCTCCAGCGCGACCTTGGCCTTGACGCCATCGGCCATAAGCGTCTCGTAGCAGAGCTTGGCGAGCGCCAGGCCGGCCATGCCGCCCTTGCCGCCAGCGCAGGTGCCGCCGTCGGCATCGTGCGTCGCCTGGGCCTCGAAATAGGTTGCGAGCGCATCGCCCATACCGGAAACCGTCAGGCGCACCGGGCTCGCCGCGATAACCGTCGTATCCATCAGGACAATGTTGGGGTTTGCCTTAAGGAACAGGTACTTATCGAACTGGCCGTCATCGGTGTAGAGCACCGAAAGTGCCGAACACGGGGCATCGGTCGAAGCGATGGTGGGGCAAATGATAACCGGGGACTCCAGGTAGTAGGCAACGGCCTTCGCGGTGTCGAGGATCTTGCCGCCACCGACGCCGACGATGATGTCGCAACCGTTGTCGCGAGCGAGCGCAACCAGGCGATCGACCTCGCCCTTGGAGCACTCGCCGTTAAAGTCCTCAAACAGCAGCTCGGCCTTGGCCTCGGCAAAACCGCCCTCGATCTTGGCACCGACGCGCTTCTTGCCCGAAGGCGTCACGATGACGAGGGCCTTAGCGCCGAGCGGCTCGACATAGGAGCCGAGCTTGGCCAGCTCGTCCGGGCCCTGGATGTACTTGCTGGGGCTATTGAAAATTGCAGCCATAACTATCCCATTCTCTAAAAGAAAAAAGAAAGGGGCTCCGTACGGATACGTGCGGAGCCCCTCGTTACGATAACAAGAGTCGATTAGAAATCGATGTCGGTGTCGTAGTAGCAGGCCTTGAGAATCTTCTCGAAGTCGGCAGCCTTGGTCTCACGCGGGTTCTCGGGCGTGCAGGCGTCCTGCTCGGCGTTCGCGGCGATCTCGGGCAGCTTGGCGAGGAACTCCTCCTCGGAAACCATCTGCGGGTTCTCGGCGTCGACCTTCACGCCACCATTCGCGTAATCCTTGATGGACTGCGGAATGTTGAGCTGGTCGTTGAGGTCGCGGATCTTCTGGACGAGCGCGGCGATGAGCTCCTCGTTGGTCTCGCCGGGAAGGTGCAGGATCTCCTTGGCCACGTAAGCGTAACGCTCGGCAGCGCGGGGATCCTTGGAGTTCCACTGGATGACCTTGCCCAGGTACATGGCGTTAGCGGCACCGTGGATGATGTGGCCGTTCTCGAAGGCAGCACCGGTCTTGTGAGCCATGGAGTGAACGATGCCGAGCAGACCCGAGGAGAAGGCGATACCGGCGATGCACTGAGCCTCGTGCATGTGCTGACGGGCCTCATGGTCGCCAGCATAGGACTTGGGCAGCCACTCGACGATCTCGCGGATGCCGTGCAGAGCGTTGGCGTCGGTGAACATAGAGGCACAGGTGGAAACGTAGGCCTCCATGCAGTGGGTCAGAGCATCCATGCCGGTGTGAGCGCACAGCTTGGCGGGCATGGTGTAGGTGAGCTCGGGGTCGACGATGGCGACATCAGGGGTGATGTTGAAGTCGGCCAGCGGGTACTTGATGCCCTTGGCGTAGTCGGTGATGACGGAGAAGGCAGTAACCTCGGTAGCGGTACCGGAGGTAGAGGAGATGGCGCAGAAATGAGCCTTCTGACGCAGCTCAGGGAAGCTGAACGGCTGGATGATGTTATCGAAGGACTCCTCGGGATACTCGTAGAAGACCCACATGGCCTTAGCGGCATCGATGGGCGAGCCGCCGCCGATGGCGATAATCCAGTCGGGCTCGAACTCGCGCATGGCCTCGGCGCCCTTCATGACCGTCTCGATGGACGGGTCGGACTCGACGCCCTCGAACAGCTTGACCTCGAAGCCGCCCTCTTTGAGGTCGGCCTCAACGTCCTGCAGGAACCCGCCGCGGCGCATGGAGCTGCCGCCAGAAACGATGATGGCCTTCTTGCCCTTGAGGTTCTTCACCTCGTGGCGAGCGCCCTCACCAAAGTACAGATCGCGAGGATTGGTAAAACGTCCCATACTGTGCCTCCTAAACAAGCCCCTCTTAGACTTGCGTATATAACGGAGCACCCAATTGGCTCCGTTAGGACCGGTTTGCGCGTTGCCGGCGATGACAATGCGCGATGTCTAAACGTCTCAACGCTCAAACAAACACTATTTTACCGTTCTGGTTGGTCAGTTATTCACCTAAAGCCGCCAATGATGAAACGTTTTTTCTATCCTTGGAACCTCTTGCGTTGCGGTTATTGCCCCAAGCTGGGCAAACGTTTTATCAAGGTTGACTACATACCCCGGGCAGGACTGCGCCCCTCCAAAATATGCACCGTTCGCCGCCAAAAATCGACCGTTTGCGGCACCGTGATACCACTCGGTCGTCCAAGGTGCCGACATTTGTGCGACATCCGTCTTCGTGGTGCAAAGGTGCAAGTCCAAGTGCGGTACCCCCGGTGTGCCACATGCGGGTAAACTAGAACCTTATATAGAGACATTTGAACCCTAACCGCAGCAAAGGAGGCCCCATGGCATTCGATCCCATTCAAGAGGATTGCCATCGCCTCGTTCTTGAGGCCTTGCGCCGCGACAATATCCCGCTCACCGACGGCCCCGCCGTCGAGCGTCTGATGGAGCAATTCACCCGCGACCCCGCGCCGCTCATCGTGCACGATCGCGACCGCGCCGGACATCTCATTGCCAAGGTGGTCGAGGCCGTTGACTACCGCATTCCCTTTATCCCCGACGATACCCAGGCCGAGCAGGAAGAGGCCGCTGCCGAGAACATGCTTCGCGAGGCCGCCGCACTCGATCCGACCAACTGGGATGCCCAGCGCATGCTGACGGCCCTCACCGCCGACTCCAACGAGGAATACGTGCAGTATCTGGTGTCCAAGCGCGATGAAGTCGAGCATGATCTGGCGCTCAAGATCGCCTCGGCGCAGGACCCCTATGAGCGCGAGGCCGCAGGCGACCTTATGCGCCGCCCCTACCTGCGCTGGCTTGCCGCCCTTGCGTCACGCGCCCTTATTAGCGGCCGCTACCGCATGTCGCTCGAAGCTGCAAACCGCAGCCTCGACTTTGCCCCCAACGATCCAGCCGGCGTCCGCCACACCGCGATGCTCGCCATGGCAAAACTCGAATACCCCGCCGAGGAGCTCAAGCGCTTTCGCTCCGCTCACTCCGTGCCGTACCTCGCGAATACCCCGCTGCGCCGCCGCCCCAAAGATGCGGAGCGTGACTTGGACCCGTGGACGCTCATCGCGCTGATGAGCGCTGCCTGGCGCGAGCTGGACTACGAGGGCGCCGAGCGCTACTTGCGCATCCTTGCGCGCTCGTGTCCGCACGCAGCCGAGGCACTCTACTTCCAAACCGAGTTTCCCGATGGCGTCTATGCCCGCGTCAACGTGGGTGCGGGCTCCACCGACGAGCTTGTCCTTGCGCTGTCCGAGGCGACGCCGGTACTGCAGGAGGGCCTGGGCGCCCCCGACAACGCCAGTTTTGCCGCCTGGGTCGCCACCAACGACATCGTGCGTTCCCAGATCGACGAGCGCATCCTGCGCGCGGCCGAGCAAGGTTTGCCGTTTAAGGGAGGAGACCTCTAATGGATCCGAGCGTCTACATCCCCGCCTACCTGGAGCGCGCCTACGTTGCGTCGCACCCCGAACTCACCGATGCAGCACGCGAGCTTGTCCATAACGACATTAGCGCGAATCCCCAGAAGTATGCGCAGTCCGAGCATGCCCAGGCGCTGCTGTCCTATGCCGGTGTCCACCGCCACCTGCTCGACGAGCTCCATCGCATCGAGGACATGGGCAGCGACGAGGAGTTCGAGCAGACGCGCAATCGTCTGTTCGACGACATGCGCGATGAGCTGCTCAAGATTGTCCGCGTCGATGCACTAGCCGTCGACGCGCAGCTGCTCGCCATCATCCTGGCCGACACGCCCGTTGACGCCTGCCTGGGCGATCTGATGAAGCTCGAGGCGACCACGGCCGATTACCTGCAGCAAAGCGTGCCCGGGTTCGACATGGAAGCCCCGCACTACTGGGCCAATAATGTTTTGGCCGATGGTGTCACCGCAGCAGACCTTACCGTGAGCGAGCCGGCTCTTATCGGGTGGCTTCATACGCTCGAGGCCATCTCGCAGCTGTGCATGGCGAGCGCCCGCCACCGTGCTGCCGCCAACTACGCCCGCCGCGTCCTTAAGGCAGAAGGCTATCCCACCCGAGCTGCCGGCACCGTGTTGCTCGCCCTCGCTCGCCTGGAAGACCAGGACGGCTTTTTTGCCCTGGCTCACCAGCTCGAGGAACAGGTGGGAGCTGATGCACTCGAGAACTCCCCCTGGTACCTGCTCGCCCGCACCATCCTCTTGTTCAAAACAAACAAGATGCGTCCGGCGGTGCGTGCGCTGCGTGAGTTCGCCAACCGCTGCGAGGGCGGTGCGTTCTTCTTACTGAACCCCATGTACCAGACACCGTACCTTCCCTGCCGGCCCGAGCCACGCGATCCCTGGGATCTTTCGCACCAGGCCGTTTGGGAAGCGGACGGCATTATCTCGGACACTCCAGACTTTGCCCCCTGGGCCAATGCCTGCGAAGACGTATCGCAGCTTGCCCAGGAATTTGCGCGCCGCTACGGTTTTTAGTGACGCACTCGACCCGACCATGTCGTTTACGTTAGGAACGGTTTCATGAACCTCCGCTCATCTCTTGCCTGCACCTCGAGCGATATCGCCCGCTGGGGGCTGCGCTCCGTCCTTAAGCGCCAGGGCGGCGTACTCCCCGGCCGCATCGCCATGAAGATCGACCCCGAGCTGCTGAGCGACCTCGCCGGCCTTGTCGACCGCAGCGTGGTGATTACGGGTACTAATGGCAAGACCACCACCTCCAACCTCATCGCCGACGCCGTTGCCGCCAGCGGCGCCACCGTGGTATGCAACCGCGCCGGCAACAATATGGAGCCCGGTGTGGTGGGTGCTCTGCTCGAGGCGCGCAGCGGCCTCAAGCGAGCCGGTGGCAAGCGCGTGGGCGTTTTTGAGTGCGATGAGCTCTACACCGTACGCGTTCTGCCCAAGCTCAAGCCGACGTACTTTGTGCTGCTCAACCTGTTCCGCGACCAGCTAGATCGCTATGGCGAGATCGATCACACCCAGGAGGTCATCGCCCACGCGTTGGAGCTTTCGCCGGCAACGACGCTCATCTACAACGCCGACGACCCGCTGTGCGCCTCGATTGCCGCGCGCGTTCCCAACGCGAGTATTGCCTTTGGCATCGATGGCGCCACCAACACCGAGTCCGACCGTATTAGCGACTCGCGCTTTTGCTCGCAGTGCAACGCGCCGCTGGAGTATGACTACGTGCAATACGGCCAGCTCGGCGCCTACCATTGCCCTTCGTGCGGTTGGGCACGCCCTGCGCTTGTCCGTCGCGTGACGGGCGTGGAGCTCGGCTGCGACGGCTACGGCTTTGACCTGGTCTTTGGATCTGCGCCCGACGCGGCTGCCGTACACATCGCCACACGCTACAACGGCCTGTACATGGTCTATAACGTTGCCGCCGCCTTCTTTGCCGCGCACGAGTTGGGCGTGGAAACGGTGCTTCTACAGCCTACGCTCGATGCCTATGTGCCCGCCGGTGGTCGTATGGGGCGCTGGGATATCGCCAGCCGCACCGTCGAGGCCAACCTGGCTAAGAATCCCGTAGGCTTCGATCGACAAATCCAGTCCATCAAGACGGCAGGCGGCAGACTCTGCGCTTTCTTCCTCAACGACAACGATGCCGATGGCCACGATGTATCGTGGATCTACGACGTCGACTTTGAGCGCATCGCCGACACGCCGGGTCTCGTCGCCTTTGCCGGCGGCACGCGCGCACACGACATGCAGGTGCGCCTCAAGTATGCCGGCATCGATGCCGCGATTATCTCGGACGTCGCGCAGGCAATTGGCGCCGTGGCA
>CAJMBB010000037.1 GCA_905211615.1 uncultured Collinsella sp.
GCGAAGAGCGTTGCTGCCTAGGCTAGCCCCTTGTCACACAAACTACCGAAGCCTCTAAAAAGCTGACCGAGGAGTTGCTCAATGAGCTTCTCGATGCGCCGAACATCGATGGCTATATCAGGGAGCACGACTTTGCCGCCCCGTCGCTTTCGGACTACCTGAAGCAGCTGCTGCAGGAAAAGGGCTTGGAGCGTTCGCGCGTGGTGCGTATGGCCGACCTCAACGAGACCTTTGGCTATCAGATCTTTACTGGTTCGCGCAATCCGAGTCGCAATAAGGTGCTGCAGATTGCCTTTGCGATGGCGCTGACGCTCAAAGAGACCAACCGTGCACTGACGGCTGCCGGGGTAAGCGTCCTTAACTGCAAGGATCGCCGTGATGCGATTATCATCTTTTGCATCGATCGCGGGTGCAGCCTCCAAAAGGTCAACGAGGAGCTGTATCGCTTTGGCGAGGAGACGGTGAGTTAGCGGCTGATATCTGAGCCGGCGGAGCTGCCGAACAACGATGCAAACGAACGGGGCGCGGATGCCATGGGGTGTCTGCGCCCTGCGCTATGATGGAGGCTATGGATACTCAGATCACAACATATTCCGATGACGAGCTGACCGCAGCGCTTGCCGAACATCTGGCGTCGCTCGATCGCGACGACAGCTATCGCGTGGAGCGTGTACTTAAGCGCTCGTCCGTTGAAACAACCGAGCTCGTGTACTTTGAAGGAACCGGTGGTGGTTCGCTCGGCCCCTTTGTCCGTAAACGCATCGATGCCTCGGCTCAAATCGGCGGGGCATACGAGCGTCTGTTTGCCGCTCAGCGGGCAGGCAGGCGTTTTGAGCACCTGCCCAGAATCGTCGATTGTCGTCGTGTGGGCGACGAGCTCAACGTGGTTATGGAATACATCGAAGGGGAGACGCTCGGGGTGCTGGTGGACCGTCTGGGAGCCACCCCCGATTATGCGCGTGAATTGTATCCTGCCCTATGCGATGCCGTGGGCGAGCTCCACGCCGGTTTTGCAATGGCGGGGGAGACGTCGGCGCCGGTGATCCATCGCGACCTCAAACCGTCGAATATCATCGTGACGGGTGCGAACTGTACGCTCGATGAGGGCCTGACGTTTTCGTCGCTGGTGATTATCGACTTGGGGATCGCGCGCGTATGGCGCGATGGCGCCGATGCCGACACCGTCAAGTTTGGCACGCGACCCTATGCGCCGCCCGAGCAGTATGGGTTTGGGCAGACGAGTGTGCGCAGCGACGTCTACGCACTTGGCGCCCTGTTGTTCTTCTGCTTGACGGGAGTCGACCCTAAACCAGGGCTCGACATGCGCGAGCAATGCGAGGCGCGTGGCATTCCCACTCCACTTGCCGATGCCGTCTGCATGTCGATGGCGCTCGACCCGGCCAAGCGTTTTGCGAGTGCGGAAGCGTTGGGACGGGCGACGCGCTCGGCATACGATCTGAGCCGCCCCGTGCGGCCTCCTACACCTGCGCCTGTCCGTACTCCGGCCTCGGAGACGGTGTTGACGCTCCAAGGGCTCCAGAACCCCGCAGGGCTTCCTAGGCCTGCCGCCTCCGCTGCATGCGGTCTGCTCTCTCGCGTTCCGGAGTCTCTGGGGCGCATTTGGAATGCGCTCGTCTGCTTCTCGCTACTTGTGTTCTTTGCCGGAAGTCACTTTGCCGTCTTTCACCCCACGGGAGCAAACCAAAGCTACCCGACGTGGCTTCTCATAATCGAGTATTTTTTCTTTGTCGATGGCCTTATGGTGCTTATGCATTTTGCGCTGCTCGATAAGCGCCGTCTTCGTCGGCGATTCGCACTGCTCGACAGCCATCGCGGCAAGAAACTCGCGAAACTCTGGCTCAAGGCATTGGGTGTGCTGCTCCTATGCATGATCGTCATAGTCGCGATTGCCAATGCGACCGGCGTCGTCGATACCTCCGCTACCTAAAAGAAAAGGGCCCCATTGGGGCCCTTTGCAGTTGCGCTTAGATGCGGTTCATCTGAGCGGCGACTTTGTTGTACCAGTCCTGCCACGTGGGCGGGCAGTACTTTTTGGCCGCTGCCGGGGTAAGGGTGGAGCCGTAGTTGGCGCCCAGATAGGCAACGTGAGCGGAGATGCCCTCGCTCCAGCTGCCAAAGCTGCGCCAACCGCCGCCACGGGCACTCCAGCCCCAGGCGTTGTAAGAATTGGCGCAATAAGCACCCTTGGTGCTCTCGATGCAGGCGATGGCGGGGGACCAACGGGGGTCGACACCGGTATTCCAAGCGGCGACGGCAAA
Organism: uncultured Collinsella sp.; assembly: GCA_905211615.1. Lineage (GTDB taxonomy): Bacteria > Actinomycetota > Coriobacteriia > Coriobacteriales > Coriobacteriaceae > Collinsella. The sequence goes on from CAJMBB010000037.1 coordinate 2,280, forward strand.
GTTATAGCCCTGGCCTGCCATGGGGGAGCCGGCGAGATAATTGTCGATGCGGCTCGTCCACTCATTAATGAACGAATCGTAATCGGAGCTACCGGTATTGGCGTTGTTCACCGTGGTGTCGATGGTGGTGTTGGTGTTGGTGGCCTGGCTGCTGGAATTGCTGCCGCTTACGCCCTCGCCCGAGAGCTTTTCGGCGGCAGCGGCCTTATCGGCCTCAAGCTTGGCAAGCTCGGCGGCATTTTCCTGCTCGGCTTTTGCCTGCGCCTCGCTGCGGAGCTGCTGGGCCTGCGCCAGTGCATCCTCGGCGTTTTTCTGCTCTGCCTCAAGCTGAGACTTGGCCTGCTGGAGCTCAGCCTTGTTCTGCTCGAGTTCGGTTTGCATGTTATTGAGCTGTTCGATCTCGTCGACGCTCGAGCTCGTGATCTGGTTGGTGTATTTGCAGGTCGTGATGAACTCACCCAGGCTCTGCGCGTTGACCAGGAAGCTCACGATGGGATTGGTGCCCTTCTGATACTTGTACAGATCGCGCATGGCGGAGCTTGCCTTGGCCTGCTGCTCGGGAAGCTTAGCCTCGATTTCCTCGATGCTTGCCTCATTGGAGTCAATCTGCTTTTGCAGGTCATCGAGCTTGGTGCGGGCGTCGTTGTAGGCGCTCGTGGCGGCTTCGATCTTCTGCTGGGCTGCGGAAAGCTGGTCCTGCGTTGCCTGTGAGGCGGCATACGCCGCAACGGGGGAGAGCATCGGCGTGGCCGTCAGCGCAACGGCGAGCGCGGCGCTCGTGATGATACGAGCCGGCTTCGACGCAATGAGCGCTGCGGCGCGATGATTCGAATGCTGCATCCAGTCCCTCTGCAATCAATCGTAGGTTATGGTTCAAACGGTATTCTACTACTGCTTTCGACCTCAACTTGAACCTTAAAGGTTCCAAAGGGTCAAGTTGAACTTGAGGCTTTGGCTTTGACCTGCAGTTATGATGAATTGTTGAGAAACCATAGAGTTCAACTTTAACGTTACAGAGCCCTGTTTGAGAGGAGTTTTGGGATGTAAAAGCTATCTCAACATGGGGTTTTACAACTACAGGGTTCCTTCGAGACGAGCCTGCTCAATCTCTTCGAGGGCTTCGGCAGGGGTGAACGAACAGGTGCCGTCGCCGAGTTTGACTACCTGGATATCGTCGCCGATATGGATCTCTCCGCCCTTTAGTACCACGCCAAAAATGCCCTCGTGCGGAAAGATGCAGTCGCCAGCGAGATAGTAGATAGCACAGCGTATGTGGCAGACCTTGCCGATTTGGCTGATTTCGACAAGCACCTTGCTGCCAAGCTTGAGCTGCGTGCCCAAGGGGAGCGAGAGTAGATTGATGCCCTGGGTGGTGAAGTTTTCTCCAAAGTCACCCTCGCGCACATCGAGTCCGCGAGCCTGCGCCGTCTGGATGGACTCTGCGGCCAAAAAGGAAACCTGACGGTGCCAATGCCCGGCGTGTGCGTCGGAGGCGAGGCCGAATTGCTCTATAACGGTGTCGCGTCTATCGGCGACGGGCGACTTGCGTGTGCCCTTGTGCGCCGACGTGTTGATCGAGACGATGCGGGCGGGTCTGTCGTAGGCATCGTTTGCCGTGCGCAGGGGGAACGGCCGTTTGTGCCCGTTCTGCCAGCTCGCGCTTCGCAGCATTGAGGATGGGATTATCGGTCGGATGGTCTTGGGGCACGTGTGCGCCTTTCGCTCGAGGATATCAATACGCTGAATCCTACAACAATGGTAGGTTCATTGCCCATTGTCATACAACGGTGAGCGCCGTCTTCGTGCTGGACGATTACGTCGATTGCCATAGATACGGTGGAGCTTTGGGCGCCGGCGGCTTGGCACGCTAGAATAAATCAGTTGCGCAAAGACCGCCCATTGTGTGGGCAGTTCATGATAGGAAGTTTCCATGGCATTGCAATTTACAGAGCGCGAGTTCATTCCCGTGCTGCTCGGTGGCGACATCAACGCCTATTCGGTGGCGCGCGCCTTCTACGAGGAGTACCAGGTCAAGAGTCTGGTCTTTGGCAAGTATCAGACGGGTCCCGCGTACCGCAGCCAGATTATCGACTACACGCCCAACGTGGATATCGACACCATGCCCGTGATGCTCAAAACCGTCAACGGCATTGCCCAAGCGCATGCCGACAAGACGATTGTCCTTGTGGGCTGTGGCGACAACTATGTTGCCCTCGTGGCTCAGGCCAAGGATGCCCATGAGTTGGCGGATAATATCGTCGCGCCTTACGCTCCCTATAGCATGCTTGAGCAGTGTCAGAAGAAGGAGATCTTCTACGAGCTGTGCGAGAAACATGGCGTGCCCTATCCGCATACCTTTACCTTCACCATGGCGATGCTGAACGCCAAAGGCGAGGCACCTGCCGAAGTGCTCGACCAGATCGATTTTCCCTACCCGATGATTCTGAAGCCTTCTGACGGCATCATGTGGTGGCAGCACGAGTTCGAGGGCCAGAAAAAGGCCTATGAGATTGCCGACCGTACCGAGCTGGAACAGGTCATTCGCGACTCGTATGCCAGCGGCTACACCGACGACCTGATCTTGCAGGATCGCGTGCCCGGCAACGACGAGTACATGCGCGTGCTCACCAGCTATTCCGACCGCAATGGCAAGGTGCGCATGATGTGCCTGGGTCACGTGCTGCTCGAGGAGCATCAGCCTCACGGTGTCGGCAACCACGCCTGTATCATCACCGAGCCCAATGATGAGCTCATGGGCGGCGTGCGCAAGTTGCTCGAGGACCTTCACTTTGTGGGCTATTCCAACTTTGACGTTAAGTACGACGAGCGCGACGGCTCGTTTAAGTTCTTCGATTTCAACACGCGCCAAGGTCGCAGCAACTACTACGTCACTAACAGCGGCTTTAACGTTGCCAAGTATGTGGTGGACGAGTATGTGTTCAACCGCCCGTTTGAGCCGGAGTTTGTGACGGCGCAGGACGAGGCGCTGTGGATGGTCGTCCCCATGGGTGTCGTCGACAAGTACGTCAAGGATCCCGAGCTGCGCGCTAAGGTGCATCGTCTGGACAAGGAAGGCAAGGGCGCCGACCCTTCGTTTATGAAGGGCGACTTTGTCTTTAACCGCTGGCTGCGCATGTGGCACACCAAGCTGCGCCACTTTAAGCTGTTCAAGACGTATTACAAGTAGATGAGTGCGGCGCCCGTCCGGTTTACATCGGGCGGGCGCGGGTATGATACGCGCAATTGCGCAAGCGTCACCAAGGAGGCGGCGATGGAAAAGCTGGGAGTTATCGGCGGCATGGGCGCCGAGGCCACGTCGTATTACTACGACCAGGTGGTGCGTCATACGGCTGCTGCCTGCGATCAGGAACATATCGACATGGTGGTGCTCTCCAAGTCGACCATGCCCGACCGCACGCTTGCCATTAAGACCGGCGAGCATGCCAAGCTGCTGGCGACCATGAAAGAGTGTGCCCAGGCACTCGAGTCGCTGGGCTGTGCGCACATTGCCATTCCCTGCAACACGTCGCACTACTTCTACGACCAGATCCAGTCGTTTACGAAGGTGCCGATTATTCACATGCCGCGTGAGTCGGTGCGCTATGCCCTTGCGGGTGCGGTGATGGGGGAGTGCGAGTTCGACCCCAACCTGAGTATGCCGGCCGAGCCGGTGCACAAGATTGGCATTATGGGCACCGACGGAACCGTGGGCGCGGGCGTTTACGGCCGCGAATGCGAGGCTGCGGGTGTTGAGGTTGTCTATCCCAGCGAGAAACGTCAGAACGATGTGATGTCGCTTATCTACGATGATGTGAAGGCCGGACGTGAGCCCGATATGGATAAGTTCGACCGCGTGATGTGGGAGTTCGCTCGTAGTGGCTGCGACCGTGTCATTCTGGCCTGCACCGAGCTATCGGTGCTGCAGAAGTATCGAGAGATGCCCGAGATCACCCTCGATGCCATGGATGTCCTGGTGCGCGAATCCATCATCCGCAGCGGCGCCCCCTACCGCCTCTAGCTTCCGACCTGCCAAAAAGGGACAGGTTAATTTTGGTAGGTTTATCTGGTGAAACAGTAAAGGCCTCGGCTCGTTTGGTACGAGCCGAGGCCTTTTGCGTTGGGCAGTTGCTGTCGGTGGTGAACTAGAACAGGAAGCCGATGGCGATGAGGGCGATGCTGACGATGAACACGGCGATGTCCAGGCCCTTGATGGGGTAGCGCTTGTACGAGCTGACGCGTGTACGCAGATAGAAGCCGCGCTGTTCTGCCGCCAAAGCTGTGGCATCGGTCTTGCCCACGCTCGAGATGAGCAGTGGCACGCACAGTGGCAGCATGAGCTTAAGCTTCTTGATGGGGTTCTTGGTGTCGTACTCGACGCCGCGTGCGGTCTGCGCTTCCATGATGGCGTTCATCTCCTGACCAAACACCGGAACAAAGCGCAGCGCCGTGGTAAAGGTGAAGGCATAGCGATACGGTACGTGCAGCACCTCGACGCAGGCGTTGGCAAGGTCGTTGAGCTTGGTCACCATGAGCATGAGGATGAGTGGTAACGCCACACCCAGCAGGCGCAGGCAGGCCTTCGATCCTGTGATGAGGCCCGTGTCGGTGATAAAACCCCACACCACGTTGCCATCGCGCATAAAGGCCAGCTGGAGCACCAGCATGATAAGCGCGAGCGGAATCAGCAACTTGAGCAGCGAGAACAGACGGTCGACGACGCCGGCATAGGCGCCCAGCGCAAGGGTGAGTGCCAAAAAGCCCAGCAGCGCCACGTAGGTGTCGGACAAGAAGATGCCGACGATGATGGCGGCGGCGAGGCCCAGTTTGACGACGGGGTTCAGGCGATGCAGTAGCGTATCGCTTGGCATGTAGTCGATGACGTTAATCACGGCGGACCATCTCCTTGGTAATTCGAACGACATCGGTGACTTCGCTCACCTGCGCAAAAGCGGGCGAGACGGAAGATGCCAGACGGCGCGAGAGTTCAATAACCTGGGGAGGCTCCACGTAGGCACGCCGCATGAGATCGATGTTCGAGAATAGCTCGTGCGTGCGGCCGCGGTCGAGGATGCGACCGTCGGCCATTACCACAATGCGCTCGGCAAAATCCGAGACGACTTCCATATCGTGGCAGACCATAATCACGGCGCAGCCGCGCTCGGCCATGGTGCGCACCGTTTCCATGACGGTCATGCACTCGCGGTAATCAAGGCCGCTCGTGGGCTCGTCGAGCACGACGATCTTGGGCTCAACCACTACGACGGAGGCAAGCGCCACCATTTGTCGCTGGCCGCGCGAAAGTGAGAAAGGTGCCTCATCGGCAGGCAGGCCAAAGCGGTCGATAACAAGTTGAGCACGACGCAGAGCCTCGGCGCGGTCCATGCCGCCAAGCTCCAAGCCAAAGGCGACCTCGTCGAGCACGGTGTCCTTGCAGATTTGACGGTCAGGGTTTTGGAAGAGGGTCGCGACCTCGCGGGCGATACGGCTCGTGGGGACCGCGGCAGTGTCCAGACCCGTAACGCGTACGCTGCCCGAGGAAGGCTTAAGCAGGCCCGTAAGCAGCTTGGTGAGCGTAGTCTTGCCGGCGCCGTTTTGGCCGACGATGCCCACGAGCTCGCCAGGATAGAGCGTCAGGCTAAGGTCGTGTACGGCGGCGCCGCCATTGGGATAGGCAAACTCAACATGGTCGAAGGTGAGAACGGGTTCGGCGTCCTTGGCATGAGGACGCAACGACGGTGCATGCGGGGAACCGGTGGGCGCCTGGGCTTCGATGGCCGCGTGTGCGGGGTCGACGATGCCCGAAATCAGGCGCTCGGCCTCATCGACATCCAAGCAAGGGGTACCGCTTACCAGGCCATCGGCCTCGAGGCTATTGAAGATACGCGTGACGCGAGGGCAGTCGACGCCGATGGCACGGAGCTCGTCGGTATGCGCGAAGACCTCGTGTGGCTCGCCCTGCAGCGCGATTTCGCCATGGTTGAGCACGAGCACGCGGTTGCAGTACTCCGAGAGCAGGGCGACCTTTTGCTCAACGACGACGATGGTAATTCCAAGTGCGCGGTTTGCCTCACGCAGCGTCTCGAAGACCAACGTGGAGCTGGCGGGGTCGAGTGCCGCGGTGGGCTCGTCGAGAACCAAGACGCGCGGACGCATGGCGAGGATGGCGGCGATGGCTACCTTTTGCTTCTGTCCGCCCGAGAGGGTGGCGATTTCGCGATCGCGCAGGTCGCTGATGCCGACGGTTTCGAGCGTTTCGCTCACGCGCTGCTCGATCTGGTCGTGGGGAACGCCAAAGTTCTCGAGGCCAAAGAGCATCTCGTCCTCGACGACCGAGGCGACCATCTGCGTGTCGATATCCTGCAGCACGCTGCCGACGATTTGCGACACGTCGGTGAGCGAGACTTCGCAGGTGTCGTGGCCGTCAACCATGACGGATCCAAAGAACGTGCCGGTGTAGTGGTGGGGCACGGCACCCGACAGGCAAGCGGCAAGCGTGGACTTGCCGGCGCCCGAGGGCCCGATGATGCCGATGAAATCTCCCTTGTTCACGCTGAGCGAGATGTGGCTGAGCGCCTGTTCGGTCTGCGTGCCATAGGAGAACGAGACATCGTCGACGTTGATGATCGTTTCCATGGATACCTTTCATAGTCATTGGGGACGTTCTTACATGACTAGTCGTTAAAGAACGTCCCCAAGAGCTAGTCGTTTGGGACAGTCTTTGGTGGTGAAGCACGGAGCCGGCTTTACGAGGTGCCCCAGGTTGGCGCGAAAGAGGAGCGAAGCGTACTTGGGTACGCGAGCGACGAATGAACGCCAAGATGGGGTAGCTCGTAAAGCCGAGCGGGTTAGTTGAGCTTCAGGGCCTTCTGGATGGGCAGGTAGAGGGCACCGACCAGAATGGCGTTAAAGACGGCGGTCATGGCGACGACGGGCAGCATGGCGGCGGCGAGCTCGCCGACCACGCCGAGCATGGCCATCTTGATGACCATGAAGATGGCGCCGGAGACAAAGGTGGTCAGGAAGGTTGCGACAATGGCGATGGCGGGCTTGACCTGACCGTCCTTGCCGGCGGCGTTGACGATGCCGGCCATGAGCATGGCGGCGATGCCCTCGGCGGCAAAATCAACGAACGGCGAAGTGGTGGTGATCTGGATCACGGCAGCCGAGATGAGGCCAATGACGAGCGCCTGGCCGATGTTGGGGCGAACGACCAGGATGGTGAGGCAGAAGGCCGAGATGATGAACTCGGGGCTGATCATGCCGCCCGAGATGCCTGAGATGGCCTTGCCGACGGTGAAGTTGAGGATGAAGCCGGCGGCGAGCAGGATGGCGAGCAGGACGAGGGCGCGGATATCGAGTTTGCCGCGGTCGGCGGTCTGGACGGTGCGGGGCTGGGTGGCGGTGGTGTTCTGAGACATGGTGAAAATCCTTTCGGAATGGGAGTGCAAGAGAAAAACGGAGGCGCGTGATGCGAATGCAATCGGGCTCGAGATAGAAAAAGGCCCCCGGTCGAAACCGGAGGCCTTCCAATCACCTAGAGCGCAAAAACAGGCGTGAGGGACTCACTGTCGACCGATCGTATTCGCATCACGCCACCACCAGTTGTTGAGAGTCTTCATTGTGTTCTTCATGTTGGTGGCTCCTTTCGTGATGCCATGGCGCGGTCGCACCTAGTTGCTGTTGCGCTGCACTATAGCACAGCAAAGTGTGTGCGGGGAAATCTTTTTTGAAAAGATTTCAGGCGGGTTTCCCGTCGGTCAAAAAGGCGGGTTAAGCGGGCGAGGCTGCCATTGCTGCCTTGCCCGCTCAGTTAGGACATGAGGGCCTTAGGCCTTCTTGCGACGATAGATTACGTAGGCGCAGACACCGATGATGACAACGGCGCCAACGGCCATGGCGGCCATGTTGTTGCCCTCGGACTTCTCCTCGGCGACCTCTTCCTCTTCGGCCTCGGGCTCGGCCACGTCCTCATCGGAAAGGGCCTCGTCGGCGTAGGTGATGGACTCGACCAGGCAGTCGTTGTCAGCATCGTAGTCACTCGGGACGAACTCCTCGGAGAAATCGCCCTCCTGGAGGTAGTCGCGCATCTCCTCGAGCATGGCCTTGCACTTAACATAGGTGTTCTTGGTTGCAGCCTTGCCGGCCTTGTTGGCCAGGGCGGTGCGGGCTTCGGTGCCTTCTTCGGCCTGCATGTCCTCGTCGACGGTCAGGTTCTGCTCGATGAGTTCCTTCTGCAGGGCATCGAGATAGGCGCGGACGCCGGTGGCGCAGTGGTCGCGGTTCTCATAGGCGAGTGTGTTGATGTCCATGAGGACGTAGTTGATGGAGTTCTTGGGCTCCTCGTTGTTCACGACGTCTTCCTCTTCGCAGTGATCGAAGGAGACATCCTGATCGCTGAAGTAGGGGCTGACCTCGGTGAGCAGTGCGGAGTAGAGGGGGATGGCGACGGAGAACTCGGCGTTGGAGAGCATCTCCCATTGAATGGTCGCGATCTCGGGGTCCATGCCGTGACGGATCTGGAAGGTGTGGATTTCGGTGTTGCGGTTGGAGCCGATGGCATAGGCGCCGTTGGTGTTGGCGTTGAGGCCGGCGACATTCTCGCCGCGAGCAGCGAAGGAACGAATCATCTCAAAGGTGTTCCAGTCGGAATTGCCGGGCTGGAAGAACAGCGGCTGCATCTCGTGGACCAGGGCGCCGGTCGTCGCGCGAGCGTCTTCGCGCTCGTCCTTGACGATCTCGTAGTCGGTGCCCTCAGCAAGCGGAGCCATGAAGTAATCGCGGCCCTGGATATAGCGCGACCACTGGTGCATGCCGGCCTCGCCAATCTCCTCGCCGTAGGTCTTGGCGACGTCGAACTTGCCGTCGGTGTACTCGGCAAAGCCCTTCTCCTTAGGCATAGACTCGATGCCCTCGGAGTGGAGGCAGTTCTCGGTGTCGTCGAGGTCGACGTCATAGGTGAGGTTGCCGATGTTGGGGTTGAGCGAGGCGATATCGTCAGTGAGCCTCATGGCGATCCACTGATGGCCGGAAAGCGCTGCAAACAACCAGGTCTCGTTGTTGTCAGCAATGATGATCTGGTCGTTGGAGCAGACGCCCTGCTCGTCAATCAGGCTGCCGAGGAGCTCGACACCCTCGCGGGCCGTGGCACTCTCGCCCAGAATGACGCTGGCGTAGTTGTATTCGCCAATGCCAGTCTCCTCGGTGATGGGGTCGGCTTCTTCGGCCTTCTCGTTATAGGAAGTGCTCAACGTGGCAGAGCAGGAGACGCCCTTCTCGTTGATGCCTGCCTCGGAATATGCGTCGTAGCGATCTTCCCACTGCGAGGGGTTGTCGCGAACGAAGGTGTAGCGGTAGGTTGCGCCCTTGGACTTGTACTCAAAACCGGACTCGACCGAGGTGTACTCGTTGCCGTCCTTGTGTGCGGGCTCAATGCCAAAGTGCTTGACATAGCGCGGACCGAAGTCCTCGGAACGGCCGTAGTACGTGTTGCCGTCTGCCGTGAGCTTGCTGCCCATGTAGATCTGGGTGCAGGCGAGTGCCGAAGTCGGCATGGCCATGATGGCCGCTGCTCCAAACGCAAGGCCGCAGCCGAGCTTTTTGAGCGTGTTGACAGGATGAGTAAACCTCATAATCCCTCCCAACCGTTGAAACCCCGCGGAACCGTGCAGGATTTCAGCTAATAAATACATCTATTAGCCTATCGGAAGTCCAAAGAGTATTCATCTAATTCGATAAAATACTCGATGAGCGTTCAAAAATATGCGATGAGTGGATAAGAATACTCATTTCGTAGCTTTACTTAAATAAAGGCACCCTGCAATTACTGTACCTGAATAAAGCGCCTTGCACGGGGCGCAAAGAAAATCCCCCGCTTTTTGGCAAATGCATAAACAACGGGGGAGACGATAATTGGATGAACATCATACCAATGTGGAATTACTTCTTTCGACGGTGGATCACGTTGATCGCATAGCCGACGAGCATGGCCAGAACAATGACGATAAAGCCGAGCAGGGGATTGTCGTTCATGGGGTCCTCCTATTTTCCGAGCGGGGAGAATTCGTCGACGATGAGGTCGAGGCATTGCGGAAGCGCGCGGGCACCAAAGACGCCCGAATTGCTGGAGATAATCTCGCCATCGAACTGCATGCCCAGCGATGGCGTGCAGGTGATCTTGGCTTCCTTGGTCTGGATGATCTTAAACTGCGGACGACCGAGCACCTTGCCGGCGGGGTCGAGCGCGGCGGTGATCACGGTTGGGAGCAACTGCACGGTGCGCACGGGTTCGATGACCGCAATGTCGACCATGCCATCGTTCATGCGGCAGTCGGGGAACAGGTTGATGTCGTTTTGGATGACCGAGGTGTTGCCGGCCATGCAGCAGATGCCATCGAGCTCCTCGACAATGCCGTCGTGCTCAATCGTAAAGTGCGCCACCGTGGGGTTGGGCGTGGCAAGCGCCGACAGGAAGTAGGCAATCTCGCCGATGTCGTTTTTGGTGGGGGCAGCCTTCATCATGATCTCGGCATCGTAGCCCGAGCCGGCGATGATGATGAAACCGTGGCGCTTCTCGTTGCCGTCCTCGTCGAGCCAAAAGAGCTCGCCCATGTCCGCCTTGACGGTACGACCGGCGCGGCAGGCCTTGGCGAGCGCCGCCGCCTCAGGGGCATTGCCGATGTTGTTGAAGAACAGGCAGGCCGTACCGGAGGGGAAGACGAGCGTGGGGACACCGCATCCTCGCATCTGATCGAGCACGTTGGAGACGGTGCCGTCGCCGCCTGAGACCACCACGCGATCGAATTTGCGCACGTCCGCCACGGCGTCCTCGGGCTCCATGCCATCGCCGATAAAGCGCATCACGACCTCGTCGCCGCCTTGCGCGAGGGCGTGCGTGAATGCGTAGATTTCATCTGAGCTGGGGCCCGATGCCGGGTTGTGGATGATAAGGCAGCGCATACTTACGTTCCCGTTCTGTGACTAACCGAGTATAGTTGTAAGGCAATGCCGATATCCTACCCGTGTTTTTCGGGCCTAACCTTATTCGATGGGTTGATATGTACATTTCCACACATCAGGCTCTACTCGACTTTTGCCAGCGCGCCCGCGAATTCGACGCGATTGCCGTCGATACCGAGTTTTTGCGCGAGCGCACGTTCCATCCGCGTCTGTGTCTGGTTCAGATCGCCACCCCTGCCGAGAGCGTCGCGGTCGATCCTCTGGTGATCGACGACCTGTCGCCGCTGGCCGAGCTTATGGGCGATGAGAGCGTGATCAAGGTCTTTCACGCCTGCTCGCAGGATATGGAGGTTATGCTCCATACCGTGGGCGTGCTGCCGCGTCCCATTTTTGACACGCAGGTGGCCGCCGCCTTTTTGGGCGAGCGCCAGCAGATTTCCTACGGCGCGCTCGTGCAGACGTTTTGCGGCGTCTCATTGCCCAAGACCGAGTCGCTGACCGATTGGTCGCGCCGCCCGCTGACCGATAAGCAGATTGAGTACGCAATCGATGACGTCAAGTATCTGATCGTTGCCTATACCGAGATGATGAGCCGCCTACGCGAGCTGGGTCGTGTGGACTGGGTGCTCGACGAGCTGCGCCCGCTGGCTGACGAGTCGCACTATCGCGCCGATCGTCACGAGGCATTCCGTAAGGTCAAACGCATCAATTCGTGCAGCCGTCACCAGTTGGGCATCGCGCGCGAGCTCGCCGCCTGGCGCGAGGACCGCGCCGAGCGCCGTAACATCCCGCGCAAGTGGGTCATGTCCGACGACACGCTGCTTGCGCTCGTTAAGCGCAATCCCGTGCGCGTTGAGGAGTTCCGTAGCATTCGCGGTACCGACCAGTTGGGGGAGCGCGACGTGGACGGTGCGCTTATGGCCATCAAGCGCGGCGCAAGCTGCCCGCACGATCGTCTGCCGCTCATGGTGCGTGGGCATCGTCAGATCTCGCCGGAGCTGGAGAGCGTGACGGACCTCATGTATGCGCTTATTCGCCTGGTTGCCGAACGATCGGGCGTGGCGACCTCGGTCATTGCCTCGCGCGATGATCTGGCCGACTATATTGAGCACCCCGAGCAGAGCCCCCTGCGCGAAGGCTGGCGTTTTGAGCTCGTGGGCTCGCGCCTGGACGATTTGCTCTCGGGCAATATGGGACTCACCGTGAAGGACGGCAAAATCGAGCTTTTGTAGTTATATAGTTACGCGGTTTTCCAAACGATGCAAACGTTCTAGGGTGGCAATGCCAAAACATCGATGCTGATATGCTTGCCAGCTGAGTGGGTAAAATGCCTCCAACGTGTAACTCGATTCGGAGGAATTCGCATGCCCTATTACTATGGATACGGCTTTGGTATCGACCCGCTGTACCTGCTGGTTGTTCTTGTTTGTACGGTGCTCGGTCTTGCCGCGCAGAGCTATATCAACTCGACGTACAAGACGTGGTCTAAGGTGCGCTCGGACGGCGATACGGGCGCCACGGTCGCTCGCCGCATGCTCGATGCCAACGGTTGTAGTGCCGTGGGCATCAAGGGCGTTGCTGGCGAGCTCACCGATCATTACAACCCGCAGGACAACAACCTGTATCTGTCGGATTCCAACCGTTCGGGCGGCTCGGTCGCAAGCGTTGCTGTCGCTTGTCACGAGGCAGGCCATGCCGCGCAGCGTCAAAGCGGCTATGCCATGATGAAGGTACGTACCGCCCTCGTGCCGGTCGTCAACTTTACCCAGAACACCTGGACCATCGTGCTGCTCATGGGCCTGTTTATGAACATCGCGGGACTCACGACCCTCGCGCTGATCTTCTTCTCGTTTAGCGTGCTGTTCCAGCTCGTTACGCTGCCGGTCGAGATTGACGCCAGCCGCCGCGCCGTGGCGTATATCGAGCAGTCGGGCATGAGCTCCAAACAGGTCAACGGTGCCAAGAAGGTCCTGACGGCCGCCGCGCTTACCTATGTGGCTGCGGCGCTCACCTCGATTATTCAGCTGCTCTATCTTATGGCTC
>CAJMBB010000038.1 GCA_905211615.1 uncultured Collinsella sp.
GCTCTTCCGCCGCGTGACCCTTGCCGCCCGCGAGCATGTTCGCGACCTGGGCGAGCTCGACGACGACTGGGGCATGAGCGAGATCCGCTGGCAAAAAGCACTCGACGCCTACCACGAGCAGCACGAGGAAATCCTCACCGACGGAGATGCCCGCAGCGCCGCGATGTTTTCCATCGACGAGTCCGACGAGAAGACCGCGCACGTATGGCACGTGCACCAGATCTTTGCTGACGAGGATGGCGACCACGATTTTGGCATCATGGGCGATGTCGATCTGGACGCCACGCAAGACGGTGGCGAGGTCATCTTCAAAAACTACCGCGTCGGCTTTATCGAAGACCTGCTCGAGGACTAGCCGCACATACTGGAACAAAACGAAGCGGGGCCGCTGGCAATATCGCCAGCGGCCCCGCTTTTGCACTATACGCTATGCCCTACTCGGCATCCTCGACCTCATACGAATCCGCCTCGGCGGGCTCATCGTTTGTCTCTGGCGCAGTCCCGCGTGCCTCGTCAAACGCCGCTTTCATGGTCTTGTTGCCCCACGTGAGCTTGCGAATGGTAAGATCGTCGGCTTTCTTGTTGGCTAGGCGCAGATTGTTCTCGGAGGACAGCAACGCCTCCTTGGTTTTCTGCAGATGGCTAATCGTCTTGTCGATCTCATCGATTGCCGTTTGGAACTTGCGGCTCGCAATCTCGTAGTTGCGGCCGAAATCGTTCTTGAACTTCTCCATCTTGGCTTCGAAGTTCGTAACGTCGATATTCTGCTGTTTGTACTCCGCCAGCTCCTGCTTATAGCGAAGCGAACCCATAGCGGCGTTGCGAAGAAGCGTAATCATGGGAATGAAAAACTGTGGGCGAATCACGTACATCTTCTCGTAGCGATAGCTCACGTCGACTATCCCTGCGTTATAGAGCTCGCTCTCGGGCTCGAGCAGCGTGCAGAGCACCGCGTACTCACAGCCTTTCTGGCGACGATCGTGATCGAGTTTCTTAAAGAAGTCCTCGTTTTTATGCTTGGTCGCAGTCTCGTCGTTCTCGTTTTTCATCTCGAACATAATCGAAATGACCTCGTTGCCGCTCGCGTCGCACTCGCGGAAGATAAAGTCGCCCTTGGTACCCTCGGACGCATCGTTATCTTTCTCGAAGTACGCATTAGGAAACGCCGTCATGCGCAGACGGTTAAACTCGGTCTCGCAGTGCTGCTCGAGCGACTCGCCCACCATCTTGGTGGACAGGCGGACCTTCATGTCCTTAAGGCGCTCAATCTCTTCATCCTTGTAGCGGATCAGGTCATCGCTCGCGCGCTTGGCTTGCGCAAGCTCGAGCTCGTGTGCCGCCTTGGCTTGCTCCTCGCGAGAATCGCGCACCGCCAGCTCGCTCGTCAGCTTGGCACGTGCCTCATCGCGCTCTCGCTCCGCCGCGGCGACCGCCTCTGACAGGTTCATTTTTGCCATCAGTTCCTGCTCGCGCAGCTGGGCACGCAGGCCCTCGGCCTCTTGCTCGGACTGAGCCTTTGCGGCGGAAAACTTCTCTTGCACCTTCGCGCGATAGTCAGTAAGCGCGCGCTCGGCCTCGCTGCGAGCGGCATCGAGCTCACGCTGCGACTCTGCCGCGGCAGCGGCAAGCGCCATCTCCTGGGCCTTGTCCGCCGCGGCGAGCTTGGCCTGCAGCTCGGCAATCTGAGCGTCGCGCGCGGACAGGTCGTTTTGAGCAGCATTGCGTGCCGCCGCCTCGGCAAGCCTGGCTTCATCATCTTTGCGCTCCAACTGCGCACGTAAATTGTCGATCTCGCGCTGAAACTCGGCATTCTCCTTTTGAGCATCGGAACGGGCCTCAATCGCCGCGCGCTGGCTTGCGCTCTCGCGCTCTGCGGCAGCGCCCTCGAGCTTGGCGCGCAGCTCGGCGAGCTCAGCATCGCGCTTGGCGACTTCTTGTGCCAGTTGCTGAGCTGCGGCGTTTTTCTGCTCGACAAGCTGAGCGTTGCGCTGAGACTCTGCCTCCTGCAAAGCAGCCGTCGAACGCGAGCGCTCAAGCTCCAGCGCCTGCTCGCCCTCGCGCTGGACTGCCTTCACACGCTCATCCAGGTCGCGCAAAAACTCGGCGTCGCGCACTTGCTTGACGATATCCGCATAGCCGGACGCATCGACCTTAAAAACTTCGCCACAATGCGGGCACTTGATCTCATTCATAGCAGCTCCTCGATGGACGCAAATTTTAACCGCCTACACTCTACCGCGCCGCACGGACAAAAAAGGCGCCGCCATAATGGCAACGGCGCCAGAAACACCACAAAGGTGCCTGTCCCCTTTGTGGCGGTTTGTGTGACGGTTCGAGAATTACAGTCCAAAGAAACCGAGGATTTGGTCTCGACTTACAGGCTTGTACTCGTTGGCGTCGAGGCCGACATCGTAGCGAAAGATAGGACGTTCGCGATCGCGGTTGCGTGCGTTGGTGCGGTCACCCCTGCTGTGGATATGCCCGTGCAGCATGATGGCGCCACGTGCCTTGCCGTTCCAGCTGAGCATGGGGTAGTGGCTCATAACCAGACGATGGCCCTTGGCATAGCCAGGAGCAACCTCCAGGTAATCACGCACGTCTTCCCAGATTTGGGGCGCAGCTGGATCTTCCCAGTCGCTGTCATGGTTACCACGGATGAGCGTCACATTCTGGCATTCGATGCGCTCGCGCAGGCGCACCGCCTCCGCCAGGGGCAAACGATAGGTAAAGTCTCCCAAGATATAGAGGCGGTCGTCCACAGCCACGCACTCATTGATGGCATCGATGACTTTGCGGTTCATCTCCTCGACCGAATCAAACGGCCGATCCATGTCGTGCAAGATATTCGTATCGCCCAGGTGCAGGTCGGCGGTAAACCACATCATCGTCTATGCCCTCATTTCGCAACGCGTTCAACTCGTGCTAAGTATACAGACGCAGCGATGCGGCGGTTATCCAAAGAGCCCGCCGAACAGACCTCGGCGGCGCTTGCCTTGCTTTTTCGAAGCGTCACCCTGAGTTTTCTTGTCCTGCCGTTTCCTACGGTCCTGCTCCAACTCATCGTCATCGAGTAGCATATCCCACTCAAACGGGTCATCCGTCAGATCGAACAGATCATCGTCATCAAACATGGCAGCCTCCATTGCCGACTAGCGAGCATCCACCACATAGAGGCCAACGCGCACCTGATGCCACGGACTGCGCTCGGGGGCAACCTGTTGCACACGGGCCTCAAATACGTCCTCGTGGCCGTAATACATCATCAAGGACAGTGGGCCGACCTCGTTTCCTGGAACGTAGCCAAGTTTGGTCTTGCCATAGTAGATCGCAACCGCCTCGGGGTCATGGGGATTATCGCGCTCGGTGCACAGCGTCAGTTTATCGCCCGCTTTAAGATCGCCTAGGACCAAAGCGCCGTCGGCATACTGAAATCCTGCAATGTGAAATGACAGAAGAACACGTGAAGGCTCGTACATAGCAACTCCTCTAACGGCCGGATAAACCAGCGTTTGACCTTATCGAGAAGTCTACGGGCCCGTGCGGACATAAATTCATCCTTATCTGATTCTAATGCACAAACATGCGCACGAACTTGTGCTTCCAGCTTGCGTAAGGAGCGTAGCGAAATGGCACGTCCACCCAGGTTGCCTTGTTCACGATGCTCTTCTTGTGGCTAAACGTATCGAAGCTCTCGCGGCCATGGTACTGCCCCATACCGCTCGCTCCCATGCCGCCAAAGCCCATATGGCTCGTAGCCAGATGCATGATGGTGTCGTTAACGCAGCCGCCACCAAAGGGCACGTAGCGCACAAAGCGCTGCTGAACCGCGCGATCCTGACTAAAGATATACAGAGCCAGCGGCGTCGGACGATCCGTAATAAACGCTTCGGCCTCGTCTAGGCTCTCAAACGTCAGCACCGGCAAGATGGGACCGAAGATCTCCTCCTGCATCACGGCGTCATCGGGGGTCACGTCGTCCAAAATCGTCGGCTCGATCTTGAGCGAAGTCTCGCGCGCAGCACCTCCAAGCACGACCTTATCGGGATCGATCAGCCCGCGCGCACGCGCAAAATGCTTGACGTTGACGATATGTCCGTAATTCTCATTGTCGAGTGGATGTTCGCCAAACATGCGGCGGACCTCCTCCTTGATGAGGCCCAGCAGCTCGTCGTGCACGCGCGTATCGACCAGCAGGTAGTCGGGCGCCACGCAGGTCTGCCCCACGTTGAGCCATTTACCAAAGGCGATACGCCGTGCCGCGATCTTCAAGTTTGCCGTCGCATCCACGATGCAGGGACTCTTTCCGCCCAGCTCAAGCGTCACGGGCGTAAGGTTTTTACTTGCGTGCTCCATGACGAGCTTGCCGACCGGAACGCTACCGGTAAAGAAGATCTTGTCCCAGCGCTCGTCGAGCAGCGCTTCATTTTCGGCGCGCCCGCCCTCGACAACCGTCACCAGGCGCGGATCAAATGCCTCTTCACAGATTTGCTTGAGCACCGCGCTCGATGCCGGAGCATAGGCACTCGGCTTGATGACCACGGTATTTCCCGCGGCAAGGGCGCCGGCGAGCGGCTCGAGTGTTAGCAAAAACGGGTAGTTCCACGGAGCCATGATGAGCGTGACGCCATAGGGCACGGCTTGCGTTTTGCACACACTCACGGCGTTAACGAGGTCACACGGACGCAGGCGCGGACGACTCCATCGAGCCACATGCGCAATCTGATGACGAATCTCGGAAAGCGACGTGCCGATCTCGCACATATAGGCCTCGTCATGCGACTTTCCCAAATCGGTCTTGAGCGCATGGGCAATATCGGCCTCGTGCGCCCGTACTGTATCGCGTAAACTCACGAGCGCGCGACGTCGAGCATCGACATCAAACGTAGCGTGCGTCTTAAAGTAGGTGCGCTGATCGCCGACGATGCGCGCAATTTTCTCGGTGTTCATGGCAACCTCCTAGTTCTCATCCTCAAACATACCACCCGCGACGACCTCATACATACGCTCGAGCTCCAAACGGTCCATCAAAAGTGGAACGGGGTACAGGGGATTGGCCTCGGCATCGGCATGCGCCGCCATCTCGGGAATGTCGGAGCGGCGAATGCCCAAGACATATTTGGGGATTCCCAGGGCCTCGTTCATGCGGTCGACCCAATCGATAAAGGCCTCGGCCGCAAGACTATCCTGCGCGGTAGCCGGCGCAATGCCCGCCATGCGAGCAAGATCGGCAAGCTTGGGGGCGGCGGCGTCACCATAAGCGCGAAGCATGTGCGGCAGGATGATCGCGTTGGCCAAACCGTGCGGAATTCCGTATCGGCCGCCCAGACTGTGCGCGATGGCATGCACATATCCGACATAGGAGCGGGTAAACGCAACGCCCGCCTTATACGCCGCCGAAAGCATATTGCGACGAGCGCGCATGTCGTCACCATGCTCATAGCCCTCGAGCAAATTGTCGTGGATAAGCTGCACCGCCTGTCGCGCCATCTTACGCGTATAGGGCGTGGTGCTTCGCCCCATAAAGGCCTCAACGGCATGCGTCAGGGCGTCCATACCCGTCTGCCCCGTAATGGAAGCGGGCAAGCCGCACGTAAACTCGGGGTCGTGGACTGCAAAACGCGGAATGAGCACAAAGTCGTTAATGGGGTATTTGTAGTGCGTCTCGTCATCGGTAATTACCGCCGCAAGCGTGACTTCGCTTCCCGTACCGGCGGTAGTGGGAACGGCGATGAGCAGCGGCAGGCGACGATGAATCCGCAGCAGGCCGCGCATCTTGTTGATGGGCTTGTTTGACTGCGCAATGCGTGCGCCCACGCCCTTGGCGCAGTCCATGGCTGATCCTCCGCCAAAGCCGATAATGGCCCGGCAGGCACTCTCTCGATACAGGGACGCCGCTTCCTCCACGTTTGAAACCGTGGGGTTTGCACGCGTTTCGGCATAGACCGTAACGCCAACCCCCTGAGCCGTAAGCGCACGCTCGAGTGATGCCGTGAGCCCCAAACGTGCAATACCAGGGTCCGTCACGATAAGGACCTTCTGGATCGAGCGCTTTTGAAGCACCGCGGGCACATCCTCGGCATGCTCCAAAATGCGCGGCTCGGTATAGGGCAGGATCGGCAATGCAATGCGAAAAACCGTTTGATACGTTCGGCACCAGGCGCGGCGGGCTAGATGCATAAAGGAAACTCCCTCATTTGTTGATTGGTCAACATTTGCTCGACCGATTGTACTCAGCGGTGGTCAAAGACGGCCTGCCAATCGTTAATCAATCAACATCTTCATATCTCAAAATTGTTTTATTAAAAATCATTCCTAATAGGCTTCACATTTGGTTGCATTTATGGATAATAGAACTCGTCAAGACGCACGTCCGGAGAGGGCCCTTACGGGACCGGACGAGCGCACAATCGCCATCGATCGAAAGGATCGAATCATGAAGTTTGTTTGCCCCGTTTGCGGTTATGTGGAAGAGTTCGACGGCGACCAGCTGCCCGAGGACTTCAAGTGCCCCCAGTGCGGCGTTCCCGGTTCTCGTTTCCTGAAGCAGGAGGAGGGCCAGCTCGAGTGGGCTGCCGAGCACGTCGTGGGCGTCGCCAAGATGGAGGGCGTCTCCGAGGACATCGTTGCCGACCTGCGCGCCAACTTTGAGGGCGAGTGCTCTGAGGTCGGTATGTACCTGGCCATGGCTCGCGTCGCTCATCGCGAGGGATACCCCGAGATCGGCCTGTACTGGGAGAAGGCTGCCCACGAGGAGGCCGAGCACGCCGCCAAGTTCGCCGAGCTCCTGGGCGAGGTCGTGACCGACTCCACCAAGAAGAACCTCGAGATGCGCGTTGAGGCCGAGAACGGCGCCACCGCCGGCAAGACCGATCTTGCCAAGCGCGCCAAGGCCGCTGGCCTCGATGCCATCCACGACACCGTGCACGAGATGGCTCGCGACGAGGCCCGCCACGGCAAGGCTTTTGCCGGCCTGCTTAAGCGCTACTTTGGCTAAGCCAACCGCTTGAGACATAACCTCTAGCTCGATGAGGCCCGGACCGCATGGTTCGGGCCTTTTTGTGTCTCGAGGACTCGTTAACGCCCTGAAATAGGACCGCCTTAGGCATCGGCTTCTCGTCAAAAACTAAGTGAGTAGACTTTTTGGAACTTGCCGAGCACATCATCCATATTGCTTTATAAAGCCGCAGGTAAATGACTTGTTGCAAAACGGCCTGGTCGCCAAAGTTCCAAAAGTCTACTCACTTAGAACCGCAGCCGTCCACGATCGAGCTGTTTTGTGTCTAACGGGCATCTTTCCGTCGATTACTCCCAATTTTGTCCAGTCAACGAATAGTTCAGACCTGAGTAATGTCTCAGCCCTTTGCTCATCTGAGCTTTTATCACGATATTCAGCATCGAGCATCCTGCATACGGCCTTAACGATCGCGCGGAATCTATCCTCATCGGATATCTGTCTGTGTGTCAGGAGAAGTACATCGTAGCCCATGGCTTGAAGGGCTGTCATGCGGTCAGCGTCACGCAAGCCATCCCCTGCGCGTCCGTGCGAGGCCTTTCCCTGACATTCAATGGCCACCTGTCGCCTGCCGTCCGGCGAAGACAGAAGTAGATCGATATACACACGGGACTTTCCCACAATCGCTCGAGCACTTGTGCTTAACGTCACTTCGACATTGAGCTCTATGCCGCAAAACCCTTCGCCTCCCAGGGATCGCGGCAGTGCAAGTAGCAAATACGCCTCGACCTCAAAAGGCGACGCGGCACCCAATGGAACGAGTTGCGATACCGCCATAAATCTATTGCCGTAACGCATCCCGCAAACATCTGAACAAAAACGGTCAAGGTCTCCGCCCAAAACCAAAGCGTCTCGACGCCATAAATTTGAGGCGGTGCCGTCCTCGGACGGGCAGCGCACCCAACCGAACGTTGTCGAGATCGCGCCCGAATCAATTGCACGCGAAAGCTCCGCCTCAAGTGCCGCAGGCAGAGCGCACACCGCAAACAAGCCACACATCTCCGCCAATACCAAAAGAAGCTGAAGATCCGTCAGATGCCGCGACATGATGAATACCGTCAGTAGAGGAGACGTAATCAAAAACCCATGCTCCGTTTCCAGCACGGATTCCCTGGGGAGCTCACCAAGAAACAGCCGCTGCCTAATGCTGGCAGGACAAGTCCGTTTGTTTCTCGTCCGAACCAATGTATACAACGGAAAGCCGAGCGCAACCGCAGCAGTCGGGTTACGGGCGAGATCATATCGCTGCCGGTCTTCTTCCGGCCGTGGAAGCGGCGGACACAAAGCGCGGACCTGAGGGGGTAAACGCCAGTACCTAAAAGCCGATATGTCACAAAATAGATCCTTCATAGGCACAGGAAAACACGAATTTCAACCCAGCCCGTCTCGCATTGGCGCGAACGCACCAAAAATGGCACCGAACGGACTGTTAAGTTTTCAACAGCCCTCCCCAACTGGCCAAAAGCTTGCCAAGAACTGGACGAAGCACTGTTGAAAACCCCATTTTTTTTCTCTCGTGCGGAAGCTTTGCGCGGCAAGTGAGTAGACTTTTTTGAACATCCCGAGCAGCCCGGTCATCCTGCTTTTCAAAAACGCAGGTAGATAGCTTGTTACAAAACTGCCTGGTCGCCAAAGTTCCAAAAGCCTACTCACTTAGGTTGCAGAGTGCTCCCATTAGCTGCGATTCCAAGGTATTTAGCGCTTTTGGACTCAAATCGTCATACTGAACAAGAATTTGACTTGAGTTTTCAGGGACAGATGCGCCATCGGCACACCAATAACAGTCACTGATATCGACAAAAGGGATACTCGAGCGCGTGAGGGCCCGCACAAAAGAGCTTCCGCCCGCTCCGCGTTCCGCAACCACGGTGCAGTAAAGGCCCGCGTCCGCATGTTCGATCGAGACCTTCCCTGCCGGAAACGCTTTCCGTACAAGCGCCGCTAGGCCATCACGCGCCTCGCGAGCACGAACCCGCACGCGGTTCACATGTCGCTCGTAATCACCCGATTCCAGCAAACGCGCCAAAGCGACCTGGTCAACAGAGCTCACCGACGAGGCGTAGAAACCAAGGTTGCGCCTAAACCGCTCCATCAGTTCGTCGGGCAGCACCATGTACGCTAGACGCAACGCCGATGAAAGGCTCTTCGAAAACGTGTTGGTGTAGATAACCGACTGGGCGGCATCGATCGACGCGAGCGCGGGAATCGGCTTCCCGGCAAGGCGAAACTCACAATCAAAGTCATCTTCGATGAGATACCGACCTGGTCGCTCGGCGGCCCAGCTCAGAAGCGCATAGCGCCGCGCAATGCTCGTCACAAGGCCGGTCGGATACTGATGGGATGGCATCAGGTGAAGGACATCGGTCCCGGTTTTCTGCAGAGCGCTCAAGTCCACGCCCTCATCATCCAACGGGATATGTCGAACTTTGCACCCCATAGCCTGGTAGATGCGCGTCAGGCGCAAATAGCCCGGGTCCTCGACGGCATACACCTTGTCAGCGCCAAGCAACTGAACCAACATGGTATCGAGCAGCTGGGCGCCCGCGCCGATAACAATGTTGTTGGGGTCAACATTCATACCCCTTGTCCCGCGCAGATGGCGAGCAATTGCGCGTCGTAGCCGAGCGGTGCCCTGTGCCGGTGCGGGCGAAAAGATCTCGCGCTCGTCTTCGGATGCCAGCGTCGCCCGCAGTGCGCTTTGCCAAAGCCGCGCCGCCTCCAAAGCGGAAGGAGAGAGCGGGGCGAATTGCTCGGTCCGTCCGTTGACATCATGCGCGCTGGGGCCCACAGAGACGGTATCTCGGTCGATGCTCCCCGCAGCCAAAGGCAAAACCGGTGCATCCGGAAGCTCACAAGCGTAGTAGCCACGCCGCGGCATTGAGCAGATATAGCCCTCGGCAAGTAACTGGCTATATGCATTCTCGATGGTAATAACACTGATTCCCAGATGACTGGCAAAGGCGCGCTTAGACGGAAGATGCTCCCCCGCCGCAATGCGCCCAGCAACAATATCGTCTCGAATTTGCTGGTAAACATACTCATAGAGCGATGCTTCGCCGCGTTGTTCCAAATTGTAGTCAAGCATGAGCCTATCACCTGACCTTATTAAGTCATTCAATCTGGTATTAGTCTGGCCTTATTATTATCTCGAAAACTGAGTATTTCGCCATACCCAGCTCCCCGATAGGATGATCCGCCAAGCAATGCACATGCCAACCAAGGGAGCAACCATGGCAGAACAGACCAGCAAGGCCGATCGCGTCAAACTCAATCGCGAACTCGCGCAGATGCTCAAGGGCGGCGTCATCATGGACGTCACTACACCCGAGCAGGCGCGCATCGCCGAGGAGGCAGGCGCCTGCGCCGTCATGGCACTCGAACGCATCCCGGCCGACATCCGCGCCGCAGGCGGCGTCTCGCGCATGAGCGACCCCAAGATGATCAAGGGCATCCAAGAGGCCGTCTCCATCCCCGTTATGGCCAAGTGCCGCATCGGTCACATTGTCGAGGCGCAGGTCCTGCAGGCTATCGAGATCGATTACATCGACGAGTCCGAGGTTCTCCCCCCTGCCGATGACGTCTATCACATCGACAAGACCCAGTTTGACGTGCCGTTTGTCTGCGGCGCCCGCGATCTGGGCGAGGCGCTGCGCCGTGTTGCCGAGGGCGCCACGATGATTCGCACCAAGGGTGAGCCGGGTACGGGCGACGTCGTTCAGGCCGTGCGTCACATGCGCAAAATCCAAAAGCAGATCCGCGACGTTGTTGCCCTGCGCGACGACGAGCTCTTTGAGGCAGCCAAGCAACTGCAGGTTCCGGTCGAGCTGGTGCGCGAGGTCCATGCCACGGGAAAGCTTCCCGTCGTGAACTTTGCCGCCGGCGGCGTAGCGACCCCCGCCGACGCCGCGCTTATGATGCAGTTGGGCGCCGAAGGCGTCTTTGTCGGCTCGGGCATCTTTAAGAGCGGCGACCCCGCCAAGCGCGCAGCCGCCATCGTCAAGGCCGTGGCAAACTTCACCGACGCCAAACTCATCGCCGAGCTTTCGGAGGACCTGGGCGAGGCCATGGTCGGCATCAACGCCGACGAGATCGAGATCATCATGGAGGAGCGCGGGCGCTAGTCCAGCAGAAAGGATCGCACATGAGCGATTATGCAGACCAAACGGTCGCCGTGCTGGCGGTCCAAGGTGCTTTTGCCGAGCACGAGGCGAGGCTGTCGGAGCTGGGCGCACGCTGTATTGAGCTGAGGCAGGCGGCTGATTTAAAGCAGGACTTTGACCGTCTGGTACTTCCCGGCGGTGAGTCTACCGTTCAAGGGAAGCTGCTTGATGAGTTGGGCATGCTCGAGGAGCTTCGTGCCCGTATCGCTGAAGGCATGCCCGTCCTTGGCACCTGCGCCGGCTTGATTCTATTGGCGCGCGATCTTGCCGCACACGACGATAAGGGAACGCCGCGCCTAGCAACCATGAACGTACTCGTTGAGCGCAACGCTTATGGCAGACAGCTCGGCAGTTTTCGCACCAAGGGCCAGGTGTCCGGCATCGACGGTGAAGTGCCATTAACATTTATCCGTGCACCCCGCATCGTCGAAGTGCACGGCAATGCCAAGGCCTTAGCGAAAGTCGACGGCCGTATCGTCGCCGCCCGTCAGGGCAACCAGCTCGGCGTAACCTTCCACCCCGAGCTCGACGACGACACGCGCCTCCACGAGCTCTTCCTCCAAATGTAGGCAGAAAACAAACGAGCGTGGATTTTCGGACGCATAGCAAATGATCCCTTGGGGATGCCGATGTTTTGGTACCGACAGCGAGCGCCCACCAGAGCGAACAAATTGGCATGAAAAGAGGACGGCATAGACCTTCTGGTCATGCCGTCCTCTTTGAATGACAAGTTGTCGCTCTGGTGCCCGCGCAGCGTCGAGCAGTTGCGGCGTTTGGTAAAACGCCGCAACGAACTAGCTCAGCATTGCATCCATCATCTCGGAGTTGACGGAGTCGTCGGCAGACCACTCACCGTCGTCGTTGCAGGTGTACTTGAAGATAACCGTGGTCTTCCTGGGCTCGGTGGCCTTGGTCACATCGACCATAACCTGACCGGCCATCTTGTACAGCTCGTCATCGGAAGGAACCGTGTCAAGCGCGGCGACCTTCTCCTGATACTGGGTGGAGAAGTCCTCGACGATCTTGTTCATGGACTTGCAGGTGATAGAGACCTCGGCGGTCGCGACGCCCTTGTCCTCGTCGACCGTCACGTCGCCGATCTTGTAGTCAAAGCCCTCGAGATAGGTCTTGGCATACTCCTTGGGATCGATACCCAGCTGCTCGAACTCGTCGCCCGAAGCCTCCTCCAGACCAGAGAGGAAGTCGTCGCCACCGTTCTTGACCTCATCAAACTGCGTCGTAAGATCCTCGGTGATGAGCTCCTCAACCGAAGGACCTCCACAGCCGGAAAGCAGGACCACGCATGCAACCAAGACGGCCATGAGGGGCGCAAGCAGCAGCTTCTTTTTCATGTTGTTCCTCCCAATGAGCGGCACCGCGCTTCCCGGACGCGGCGCACGTTGTAATAAGTAAGCCCATACTATCCACTTATGAACACCCTCGGCAACGCGAAGGCGCGGTCGGTTCGTTTTAGCGTCCGAACGGTTTGCAAGCCCGTCCAACGCGCAATAAAACGCTTTCCCGCGGTGCAATAAAAAAGTTGGCCGGAAAACCCGACCACCCTTGCACATCCTTTGGACGCCGCAGTTTACTTGCGGACGACCTTAACGATGGCGTCACCGGCGGCGACAGCGGAGTCGACCTCGACGGCGAGTTCGACATCGGCAAACTCGGCGGTGTTGGACACGGCCACCACGACGCAGTCCTTGTAACCGGCAGCGGCGATCTTGGCGCGGTCGATCTTGAGGATGGGCTGGCCGGCCTTCACGACGTCGTCGGCCTTGACGAAGCCCTCGAAGCCGTCACCGTTCATGTTGACGGTATCGACGCCAACGTGCACCAGAACCTCGATGCCGCTATCGGACTGCAGACCCACGGCGTGACCCATGGTGACGGTCACCTTACCGTCGCAGGGAGCGTAGACCAGATCATCCTCGGGCCACACGGCACAGCCCTTGCCCAGAACCTCGCCACCAAAGACGGGATCGGGCACGTCGGCCATCTTGATGACCTTGCCCTTGACGGGCGAGCACAGCACGTCAGCGCCAGCAGAAGCAGAGATGGAGGCCGGAGCAGCGGCAGCCGCGGGCTCAGCCTTCTTCTTGAACATGTCAAACAGACCCATACGTTTTCTCCTCTTGATTAAGCGCAACGTTTTGCGCATGCCTATGGTGATTATAGTGCCAAATGGTTCAAATGCTAAGGTGGAGACTCGAATCGCGAGCCCTTCCCGGTAGTGCTCGTGGGACGAGCATCTCCTTTGCATCGCGGGTCGATAAGCCGAGTATCGTCTGCGCACGGAACGGGCAGAAGCGGGCGCACCAAACCCGATACTTCTTTTCGCGCCCACGGACCGCCGCCCCATCCCTGATACTTCCTGATACCGGCCGAAACGTGCCAAAATAAACCCGTCCCTTTTGGTAGGTTTGGCGAGTGTGGATTTTCGGACGCTTAACTAACGAGCGTGGATAATCTCCCACTTTGAGGCCGTCACCGAGCCAAAAACGGGAGATTATCCGCTCTCATTTTGGATAACCCCTCCCCCTTGTACCAAGCCGAGCTCCATGGTCAAGTAATAACGACTTCTCATCATTAGATTGTTTACATCAATTCTAATAACTATTTAATCCTTAAACTCGTTATTAGAATTGATATGATTAGCCTAATAACGAGTTTCCGGCACTAAAGATATGGAGGGCGCGATGCAAATCGAGGAGAACGGCCAGGGAACGCTCCGCAATAATCTATCGGGGAAATTGGCTTACTATTCGTTTTTTCCAACGCCCTTGCAATCATTGAGGCAGCTAAACCTCACCGAGGAAACCTATCGCACGCTTTCCGCATGCTCACGAAAGCTTGGAGAGCTTGAAGGCATGCTCTACTTTGTTCCCAACGCCGACATGTATCTGACAATGTACGTGCGCAAAGAAGCACTCCTTTCTTCGCAAATTGAGGGAACCCAGTGCACGTTTGACGACCTACTTAGTCCATCGCAAACACAACTCCATCATAAAGATGTCGCAGACGTCGTGAATTACGTCCGTGCTGTCGACCGCGGCGTAGAACTGCTCAAAAAGATGCCCTTGTGCACGAGACTTCTTAGGCAAGTTCATGCGGTCCTGCTGGACGGAGTGCGCGGAACGGAGAAGAATCCAGGCGAGCTGCGCTCCTCACAAAACTGGATTGGCCCCTCAGGCTGCACCATTGCAACCGCATCGTTTGTCCCTCCAAACATTGAAGATTTGAGCAACACGCTCCAGGACCTCGAACGCTTTATCAATGAGCCTCAAGTCGAAATGGATCCGATTGTGCGGGCGGCGCTCGTCCATTACCAATTTGAAACTGCCCATCCATTCCTAGACGGAAACGGTCGCCTGAGCAGGCTTCTCATTACACTTATGCTCATCAATGATGGCGTTCTTCATTCTTGCTTGTTCTATCCATCGTTCCAGTTCAAGAAAAATCGAAGCGAGTACTACCGGCAACTCACATCCGTAAGGGAGAGAGGCACTTACGAGGAATGGATAGAGTTTTTCTGCAACAGTCTTCTCGAGAGTGCGAAGGACTCGGTAGGGTCTTTAAAAAACCTTGTTGACCTCCATAACCGTTCCACAGCAACCATTACCGAAAATCTCGGAAGGACTGCTGCAAACGGGCAAAGGCTGTTGGGCATTCTTGAAGAGCACCCCATCGTCGACACCGCATTCATCGCTGCCCAACTCGATATCGGCAGGAGTACCGCGAGCTCGCTCGTCAAATCATTTGAAGAATTGGGTATCCTCCGTCCGCTCGACGAGTCAAGACAGAGATACCGACAGTACGGGTATGAAGAGTATCTTTCGATTCTCAGGGAAGACGCCGAGCCGATTAGATAGGCATCGCAGCCCAGGCAAATTAAAGCGAGCGCGGATAATCTCCCACTTTGAGCCCGCACACAGGCCAAAACCGGGAGATTATCCACGCTCATTCCTGACTAGTCATTTAAGAACGTCCCCAATGACTACTCCGGCATCGCCGATGTTTCGGCAACGACAGCGAGCGGGTCGCAT
>CAJMBB010000039.1 GCA_905211615.1 uncultured Collinsella sp.
TGGGAGGTGTTCGGATAAAGTCGATAATCAAGGTTTCGCGGAGGGTTGTTGCCGTTTACCGAGGGGTTGTTGTGCAACAACGGGCGAGCTGCAATACTTAGTCTCATCTTTGCAAACTGCACTTTAACTACACCAATGCAGGGAGGATCTTATGCAGCCCAAGCATTCCGCGATTGTCGCGGGTCTGACGCTGGCGCTTTCGTTTGGCGCCGTTTCCGCGCCGGCACCCGCCGCTGCCGAGGAGCCCACGCCGGGCGTTGCCTCGGATGCCACCGATATCGATAAGGGCCTTTACACCCAACAGTCTTTCTCGGGCGTGCTGAGGTCGGTCCAGGGCGTTTCGTTTGTCAACGTGACTCCCGAGATGAAGTACTTTACTAAGTACGAGAGCCATGGTAATTACAACCAGGGCTTTTCGTATGGCGACGGTTATAACGCGCTGGGCTATTACCAGTTCGACCGTCGTTGGTCGCTCATCCCGTTTATGAAGCAGGCCTACAACTACTACCCCGAAAAATACTGCATGCTCAAGGATGCGATTGATCGCGGCAGCGAGATTTCCAACACGAGCAATGCCATGTACGAGAACGGCCAGCTCACCGTGCTGGGCCATATCGCGCAGGATGCCTTCCAAGGTGCTTATAACACCGATCCTGTTGAGTTCTCAGCACTTCAAGATGCCTATGCGTACAACTCGTACTATGCGGTGACCGAGGCGTGGCTTAAGAGCGCTCTTGGCATTGACATCTCCGGCCGCGCCGATTGCGTCAAGGGTATGGTGTGGAGCATCACCAACATGTGCGGTACCGGTGGCTGCAGAGACTTCTTCCGCTGGGCGAATCTTTCCAACGATATGTCCGACCGCGAGTTTGCGACGGCGCTCTCCAATAGCGTGGTCAACAATGTCGCCACCAAGTTTTCAAGTCAGCCCCAGTATCATGAGGGCTGGAAGAACCGCTACCGCAACGAGCTGAAGGACTGCTTGGTTTATATCGCCGAGGACGAGGCCGCTGCCGCTGCGACGCCCGTGCAGCCCGAGCCTGCGCCGGCGCCCTCGCCGACACCTGATTCGAATGACGGCTCGAGTGACGATGTCAACGATGACAGGATGGATGCGCCCTCGACCGATGCTGACGGTAATGGCTCTGCTAGTGGCACTACCAACGACGGCTCTACCTCGAACGGCTCCGATTCGAACGGCTCTGCTGCGGGCGATTCGCCTTCAGGCTCTGCCGGCAATACGGACAGCGACGCTTCTGGTTCGACCGACGCTGGCACCTCTAAATCATCCACCGGCTCGAGCGATTCGTCCGTTGACACCGGCTCTAACAACGGCTCCGGCTCTGACGCAACCCCTGATTCCGACGCTTCCAAGGACGACTCGAATAAGGCGCCGGACGCTCCCGTTGCTTCGCCGGACAAGAAGCCTTCTTTCTCCGTGCAGCTTGGTTCTACGCTGGGCTCTTCGCTGATGGCTGGCGTCAATAACGGCTCGACTCAGAACAAGGACAACTCTGATCAGGTTTCCACGGAAAAGACCGAGGCCGCAAAGGGCGACTCCAAGGACAAGGCTTCCGAGAAGACCGAATCCGATAAGGGTTCTAGCTCTGAGGGGAAGGACGACAAGTCCGCTCAGAAGAAGGACGAGGACAAGAAGTCTGAATCTGAGGAGAAGGACAAGAACAAGGACAAGACCGAGGACGGAAAGCAGCAGGGCGAGGACAGCAGTAAGGGCAACACCGATGACCAGGTCCAGGAGCAAAATGACTCCAAAACGGTGACCACCACGACCATGACGACTACAACGACCAAGTCATCTGGCGGTAACATGCCCAAGACGGGCGACCTTATCGTTATGGCGAGCCTTGCCAGTGCAAGCTTGGCCACGCTGGGCGCTACGTCTATCGTAAGTGGTAAGCATAAGCTCGATCAGCAGAAGAAGGCTTCTGGGGAGGACGGCTCGGAGGAGTAGCCTCTTGGTTGCTAGATAACTAAAGAGTTGGGACGGGGTCCGGTGCGAATGCATCGGGCCCCGTTTTGTTGTGCAACGATTAGTTATGCCCCCTCATACATCTTGTTGCTACCGTTGCCCGATATGTTTGCGCGGCGACATCGGTACGCGCGAGGCGGTCATTACAATTGGCATCGTGTTGCGATTTAGGGGGAACGTTTTGGTGTCTGAACAGGCAAATAATGGTTGTGCTGCCGGCTCTGGCGTGCGCTTGATCGGCTGTGCCGACGATGCGGTTTTGCCCATTGGCATGCACGACTATGCGGAGGCCCTTGGTTGCTGCATGCTGGTTGACAAGACCATGTTTATTGCCGATGTGTTGGACTGCGACGCGTCCGTTGTGGTGTGCTGTCGACCCGAGGGTTTTGGCAAGAGCATGAACTTGTCGATGCTCAGGGCTTTTCTGGAGCGTCCAGCGGTCGGTCGCTCTGGTCAGCGTTTGTTTGCCGATGCTCAGATTTGGGATGCGAACGGCGGGCGCTATCGGGATGAGTATGCTTGCTATCCGGTGATATCGCTGGACTTTTCTGGCGCTGGGAGGCGTGGCCCCGCTGTTGCCGGCGTCGTGCGCGATGCCCTTTCGGGCGAGTGCGCTCGCTTGTTGGCGCTCTTGGAGGCTCCGGATTTAGCTCGAGATAAGGTGCGTCACATCGAACGTGTCGCGCGTGGCGTGGCGAGCGCGGACGAGGTTGACTCGGTGCTCGGTGTGCTCATAGAGCTGCTGGAGATTGCCTGCGATGAGCAGGTTGTATTGCTCGTTGATGGGTACGATGCGGCGTGGTCTCGCCGTGCGAGCGCGAGGGACACTTCCGACGCCGATCCGGCAGAACTACTTGACCGTGCGCTGTTTGACGCCATTGCCACTGCGCGCGATTCGTTGCGGCTGACGTGTCTGATGGGGGAGTGTCCCGGTCCTGCCGAAGCGGCGCTTTCTTCGCGCGGCTGCTCGTATTGTCTGACGACGCCGCTGTCGGCGTGGTGTGACCGTTGGTTCGGTTTTTCGGATGCCGAGGTCGAGGCTCTTTTGAATCATGCTGGGCGCGAGGAATACCTGAATGATGCGCGTGAATGGCTCGAGGGGTATCGGTTTGGCAGGGCCTATTGCTCGAGTCCAGAGCGTGTGATTGGTTTTCTGGGCCGAGGCTGCACGGCGCCTGTGCGTGCCGATCTGTATGGATATGCCGATTGCCTGAGTAGGGTAGTTGCCGGGTGGAATCTCGACCGCCTTTCGGTCTTGTTTGATTTGCTCGAGGCCCATGGGTGCGCTGAGGTCCCGCTTTGTTTGGGCACTGCAGAGCCAGATGTCTCGCCTGACGATGGCATGTGGACAGCGCTGTATCTGTCCGGTTTTCTCACGACGGATATGACTGAGGAGCCAGAGCATGGCGATTGCTTCCGTGCTTTGCGATTGCCCAATAACGAGCTTCGACAGGCCTTGCGTCTAGTGATTGTTGAGTGGTTTGAGTGCGCTGCGGAAGACATTCGAGACGTCGATGCGTTCCGCGACGGGCTGTGCCATGGGAACGAGGACACCGTGAGGCGGGCGCTAAGCCGCATCTTGGGAGATGCGGGAATTGGTGCGACCGACCCAGATACACCGCTGCCATATCACCTACTCTTGCAAGGACTCTGCTTTGGATTGCCGGGCTATGCCAATCCTGCTTCGAGGCGAAAGTGTGGCGCGGATCGCTGGGACATCCAGGTTTTTCCTACGGGCGCCGTGTTTGACATAGCCGATACGATCGGTATGCTCGATGAACGTCCGCTGATAACGATCAACATGATGTATGACCCCGATGTGGATGCGCTGGGGTTGGAATTGCTGGCCGTGCAGTCGCTACTCGACATAGAGCGCGACGGCATCGACGAAATCCGTGTACCACGCCCCGGCGTGGGTCGCATGCGCTGGGGGTTCGGTTTTGATGGGCAGCATGTGGCTACGGTGTGCCAGCGGCTTTAAGCGCCGAGGTGTTTCCGGCTTCCGTTACTCGGTGTCCTCCATGGGCGGCATGGGCTTCCAGTTGGGATCCTTGATGATCTTGCGGGCGTCTTTCATGCCACGGCGCAGCGCCGGAATACCGGTCTTAAAGCACTTATCGACCGCAGCCAGGCGAATGAATTCCTTGCAGAAGGTCGCGGCATTGCCCAGGCGGAACAGCATGGGGTGGTAGTCACCGTAGATCTGCATATAGCGAGCGAGGAAGCCTCGGTTGCGCATGATGTAGTAACGGTTGGTGTCGCTCGTTGAGTTGAGCTGGCGCTTGCCGGCGATATCCCAGTTAGAGACGGCGCGGGCGCGCTTGAGCACCAGGTCGGCCACAACGGCGGCGGGGAAGTGCTGGCTGGCCACGTAACCATAGCAGGCATCGTCGCCGTAGATGAAGAATCGCGCATCGGGCAGGCCGATCTTGTCGACCACGCGGCGCGAGAACATGCCGCCCTCAAAGCATAGCTGGTTCATGGCGCGGTAGCCCTCGGGTCCCAGGTCCCACTTGGCGACAGGGTTGGGAATGCCGAGCGAAAGGATGAGTTGGTATTGCCAAAAGAAGGCGCCGCCGTCAAAGTCCAGGCGCGAACCCTGGATGACGTCGTAGCGGTCGGTCCACTTGGCAAGACGCTCGATGCCTTCGGGGATGACGAGCACATCGTCGTCCATCACCCAGAACCACTGAGCGCCCAGGTCGTAGGCGCATTTAGTACCGGCGGAGAAGCCGCCCGCACCGCCGCCGTTTTCGAGCTGCGGGGCGTAGATGACACGGTCGGTGCCGCCTTGCGCGTCGGGCTGCTCGGTGTCGATGCCCCACAGGTTGGCCAGGCGCTCGTTGAATGCGGTGCACATGGCCTCGGTCTCGCGCGAATTCTCGTTATCGACAATCACGATGCGCCAGGGCGCGGCAGTGAGCTCGGTCATGGAGTCGAATAAATTGGCCAGGAGTTCCTGGCGCTTGTACGTAACGACGACGATGGCGAGCTTATCGATGGGGGCGGGAAGGGTTGAAGGCATGGGGCAATATATCCTTTCACGCGCGGCGGGCGAGTGCTGCGCGGAAGCTATCGAATACGTCCTTGGGACTGTCCTATTGTAAAGGCTTGGCGCACCTTGGCGGCAAGCTTTGAATAAAACGCAGGAACCTGCCACGGGTGTGGTGGTTGCCGCGTCTGGCAGTAGCGTGCCTATTGCCGCTTGAGCTTGCCAGCGATAAGACTTCTAGCTGCGTCGATAATGAGGAGCGCTAAGGCAAAGACGATGCTAATGATCGTGCCGGTGCCGATGCACATGACTGCTGGGCTGTTTTGGCTGACCAGTATGTTTGCGAGCAACGTATTAAAGACGGGACGCCACAGGCTACTGGTTAGCGACTGCATCACATAGAAGCCGAGTGTGGCGGTCGATAAGGTGACGATGACACCTGCAGTCCGCGGATTGCC
This sequence comes from uncultured Collinsella sp., assembly GCA_905211615.1. Taxonomy (GTDB): domain Bacteria; phylum Actinomycetota; class Coriobacteriia; order Coriobacteriales; family Coriobacteriaceae; genus Collinsella. The sequence goes on from CAJMBB010000039.1 coordinate 5,441, forward strand.
TGAGGCACTGCGTCGGGTTGCCGCAAAGAGCAAGGAGGTGGCGGCGAGGACAAACGAGATCAACGAGGTCGATTTGTAGGAGAGGGTTGCCATCGCCGTAAGGTTGCCGGTGAAGGAGAGTATGCCTTCCAGGATGACGGTGAGCACTAAAACCGTTACGAGCGAGCGCATGCCCGAGGCGGCCGCCCTGTCCGAATCTATGGCGTCGGTTACGTCGCGGAGCAGTCCGCCGATCAAAAACGCGATAACGTACGTGACGGCGCTCATGAGCTTCTGCAGCCAAGAAAACTCGCCGGCGCTTGTCGCACTCATGGCGGCCAAATACCCGTTAACAACGAATACGAGGATTCCAACGGCGATGACCGTCGTCATGTAGGTTTTCTGGGGGAGCCGACTCTTAGCCAGTCCAAACCATGGCGCCATGAAGACCGTGGCGGCATAGACCCAGATAAACTCAAGGCCTAGCGTGTACCAGTAGTGCGTGTTGAGGGCTACATCAGGAATGGGGGAGACGACCGTGGACCACGCGAGCGCTACGAGGCAATAGAACGCAGTGGGCAAGATGACCTTGCCCAGGCGCTGCGCCGTCCGTTGCATTTGCGACTTCCACGTTGCTCCGCCATCCCAAGCACGCGCGGCCGAAGTGATGAGAAAATAGCCCGAGATCATAAAGAAGACCTCGTTGGCCCAGCAGCCCAGCAAGTTAATAAAACCGAGCACGCCGGAATAGGGGAACATCGCAAGTGGGACATATTCCACGGCGCCGACACAGGCGGCTTGGAAGGTCCACTGAAAGGTGTGGAACACCGCGATGCCAGCGACCGCTACCAAGCGCAGCGCTTCGATGGGTATGTTGCGTGCGGCTTTGGGCTGCATGACGTCCTTTCTTATCGGTTTGCCTCTGCGGGCTCCATAGATTATATAAACGCCCGCTGGCGCGCTGACCCTTTGATACCATGAAACGACAGGTATTTCCTAAGGAGCACATTTGTCTACTAACGCCTCTGGCAGCCCTGTTCTGTCGCTGCTTATTCCCATTTACAATGTTCAGCGCTACCTGCGCGAGTGTCTCGATTCCGCCCTGGCGCAGACGCTCAAGGATATTGAGATCATCTGCATTAACGACGGGTCGACCGACAACTCGCCGGCGATTATCCGCGAGTATATGGAGCGCGATGGGCGCGTCAAGATGATCGACAAGGCCAACAGCGGCTACGGCGACTCGATGAACCACGGTCTGGAGATGGCGCGTGGCAAGTACGTTGGCATCTTGGAGTCCGATGACTTTATGGCGCCCGACGCACTCGAAAAGCTTGTCTCGGCCGCCGATAGCAATAATGCCGACTTTGCGAAGGCGAACTTTGATTTCTACTGGTCTAAGCCCGAGGAGCGCCGTTCGCTGCACGAGATGTTTAAGGCAAGGGATTGTGGCAAACCGGTGCATCCCAGCAATACGACGCAGTTCTTTAAGCAAAAACCGTCGATTTGGTCGGCCGTGTACCGTCGTGATTTTCTTGAGCGCAACGGTATCAAGTTCCTGCCGACTCCGGGGGCATCCTTTCAGGACACGTCATTTGCCTTTAAGGTGATCGCGTGTGCCGAAAAGGCTATTTACCTGCATGATGCCGTGTTGTCGTATCGCCAGGACAACGAGAATTCCTCGGTCAATTCTTCGGCTAAGGTCTTTTGCGTCAATACCGAGTATGCCGAGATTGAGCGTTGGATTCGAGAGGATTATGCCCGCGACCACGCAAGTGATGACGTCGCGCGCATGCTCAAGTTCAATCAGCTCATTAAGTACGATTCGTATATGTGGAACTACGTGCGCCTGGCGCCTAAGTTCTATAAGGAGTTCCTGGTTCAGATGGCTAAGGAATTTCAGGCGGCCTTGGACGCGGGGGAGTTTTCGCTTGACGACCTCAAGCCGTGGAAGCGCGCGAATCTCGCTGCCATCCTCAAAGATCCTGAGGGTTGGGTTGACGAGCATCCGAGTTTTGCGACGGATGGTGCCTTGGGGCGTGCTAAGTATTACGCCTCGGTTGGAGGCCCAGGCGTGGTCGCCGCCTTCCTCATCGAATCGCTAAGGGGGTAGGTCGGCATGGGAGAGGCCTCGTGCCCTAAAGCTACCATTGTCGTCCCCGTTTACAACTCTGCGCGCTCCATTCAGCGATGCCTCGATTCGCTGCTGGCCCAGTCCGAGCGCTCGATTCAGGTTGTGTGTGTCAACGACGGTTCGACTGATGATTCGTTGAACGTGTTGCGTCAGATCGCGCAGGCCGACGATCGCGTACTGGTGATTGACCAGGAAAACGCTGGCGTCTCGTGTGCTCGAAATGCCGGTATCGATGCCGCCGAGGGCGAGACCGTCTTTTTTGTGGATGCCGACGATTACATCGATGCCCAGACGGTCGAGCGCGTGCTGCATGCCATGGAGTCTGCAGATGCCGAGGCCGCCGTTTTTGGCGGCGTCTGTGAACCTGCCGATGCTGCCCCCAAACGCGTCCAGCAACTCATGAGCCCCAAAGCCGGTACCTTCGGCGCCCGTGATCCCCAACTGCTGTTCCATTCGAATGCGCAGCCCTATGCCTGTCGTGCGGCTTTTTCGCGCGAGCTGCTCAATCGCGAAGGCATTCGCTTTGCTCCCGGCTTGGCCTTGGGCGAGGATGTCGTATTTCAATTTGCGGCCTATGCGCTTGCCCGCAAGACCGTTGTCATGCCGGACAAGTTCTACCACTACGTGATGGAGAGCGAATCGGCGACGCACGAGTTCAACAGTGCCGAGGCTCGCGCCAAAAAGCTTGACTCCCACATGAGGATGCTCGAGGAGGTCTTGGAGGACTGGGTGGCCTACGGTCTTTTGGACCTGTGCCCCGGCGAGCTGATCACCTGGTTCTTGGACCTTATCGTGTTTGATTTGGCACGCTTGGACGCTAATGACTACCGCCGTGTAGCCGTTCGCGTCAATATGGATCTCACGACGTTTTTGGGAAGGGAGTGGACGGATATGCCTGCTAAGGGCGCCGTTCGCCGTGTTGCCCACAAGCTCGTTGTGGCGACCTCGGGCGTTTCGATGGCAGACGCCACGCTGTTCTATCTTTCGACTCGCGGTCTCAAAGCCTGCCTGGAGCGCTTTATCTAATTCCAAGCGCTGCCGCCCGCCGCAACTCGGCTGCTAAAATAACCCTGTTACACGCTATTCAACAGGAGGTTCTCTTGCAGAACTCTGATACCCCTAAAGTTTCGCTGCTTGTCCCCATCTGCAATGTCGAACGCTACCTGCGCGAGTGCCTTGATTCCGCCGTGGCGCAGACGCTCAAAGACATCGAGATCATCTGTATCAACGACGGTTCTACCGATAGCTCGCCAGATATCATCCGCGAGTACATGGAGCGCGACCCCCGTGTAAAGATGATCGACAAGGCCAACAGCGGCTACGGCGACTCGATGAACCGCGGCCTGGAGATGGCGCGCGGCGAGTACGTGGGCATCCTTGAGTCCGACGACTTTATGTTTGAGGATTCGCTCCAAAAGTTGGTCGCCAAGGCCGATGCTGAGCATGCCGATGTGGTAAAGGGCGACTTTTACCTGTATTGGTCCACGCCCAGCGAGCGCCGTGAACTGTTTGGGATTATCGACGAGCATATGACGGGCGCCGCGTATCGCCCCGTCGACCGCCCGGGCATCTTCTACCGCAAACCTTCCATTTGGTCGGCTATCTATCGGCGCGAGTTCCTCAACGACAATCAGATTCGGTTCCTTCCCACGCCGGGTGCCTCGTATCAGGACGCAGGCTTTAACTTTAAGGTTTGGGCTTGTGCCGAACGTGCCGCGTTTATTGCGGACCCCATTTTGTGCTATCGTCAGGATAACGAGAAGAGCTCCGTTAATTCGCCCAACAAGGTGTTTTGCGTTTGCGACGAATATGCCGAGATGCAGCGCTTTTTGGAAGAGCGCCCCGAGCTCAAGGCTCAGCTCCAGGGGATTTTAATGCGCATGAAGGTCGATACGTACCGTTGGAATGATGAACGTCTGGTCGATGAACTGCGTGAGCAGTTTTGGAAGAAGGCATCTCCCGAGCTCAAGGCCGATTGGGATGCCGGTCGCTTTGACCTGTCGCTGTTCGATCCGCGTGGCGAGACCGACTTGCGCCTGATGGTCAAGTCTCCCCGCGCCTATATCGATTCGCGCTTTGACTTTAAGAAGCCGGGCAAGATCAATACGTTTAAGCATTATTTTAAGATCGGCGCCCTGCCGCTGGTCTGGCGCGTGCTGACGTATCAGCGCACCCACGGCGACAACCCGCACCCCGATGACGTTCCGGCCGCACAGTAGGAGCGAGTGACTATGGCTACCCCCAAGATTTCCGTTGTCGTTCCCATCTATAACGTGGAGGAGTGCCTGGCCTGGTGCCTGGACTCCCTGCTTGCGCAGGACATGCCCGATTGGGAAGGCGTGCTGGTCAACGATGGCTCGCCGGACGGCTCGCGCGATATTGCGGCTGCGTATTGCGAAAAGGACGCGCGCTTTACGCTGGTCGATAAGCCAAACGGGGGCCTGTCGAGTGCGCGTAATGCCGGCATCGCTGCGTCCACGGCGCCTATCGTCGCGTTTTTGGATTCCGACGACCGGTTTACGCCCGATGCATGCCGTGTAATCGTCGATGCCTTTGAGCGCGAGCGCTGTGATGTTTTGACCTTTGGCGCGAATCCGTATCCGCTGGAGGCGGGGTATCCGTGGCTTAACTATGTACTGAGCCCGCGCGATGTGTCGTTTGAAGGCTATGGCTCCGACCTGCTGTTTAAGGAAGCGTCTCGCCCCTTTGCATGGCGCACCGCTTGCAAGCGTGAGTTTTTGCTGGGCAACGGGATCGTGTTCGACGAAACCGTTAAGTATGGCGAGGACCAGGTCTTCGATTTTGCCGTGTACGGTCGCTCGCGCAAGACCGCGCTTATTTCGAACAAGCTGTATGACTACCGCGTGGCGCGCAAGGGCTCGCTCATGGACACCATGCGCTATGACGACGAGACGCGTCTGCTGGAGCATGTGAAGATTTACTCCGCTGTGCTGGCTGACTGGCAGCGCGACGGTCTCGATGTCCAGTATGCCGATGACCTGGCGTACTTCCTATGCGATCTGGTGCTGTACGATGCGCTCAGGTTGCTGGGTTCGGACTGCGGCAAGGTGTTTGCTGCCGTTGCCACGGCGCTTGCCGGTTCTGCCGTGGGCAGCGATGCTGCGCTCGCACAATGCGCTCCTTCTGTTGCTGCTATGGTGCGTGCGGCGCTTACCAGCAAGGCCCCCAATGCCCGTGCATGTAAAAATCTCATGTTCGATTACGACGTCTTGAGGTTTGGGCGCCTGGGTGCCTGCAAACGCATGGCAGCGAACGCCCTGGGAAAGCGAGAAGTGTAGATGAGTATCAAGCGTTTGGCGCTTTGCCGCAGTCAGGGCCGTCTGTTTGTGCTGCTTCGTTTTGCCGGTCAGGATGTCACCGCGCTTATTGAGCGGGAGGGTTCTCAAGCGTTTGCCCATGCGACGACGAGCGGCTCTTGTGTGCCGTCGCTGGTACTCCCGGTCGATCATGGCCGTGTGCTGGCGCTTTGCCCTTCCGTTTCCGATTACGAACGCGAGCTCGCCGTCTTGGTACTTCCGTTTTTGGATGGCTCGTCGATGGATGCCGTTTTTGCATTCGGTGGCCAAAGGTTGGGCTCTATTCGCCTCGATAGCCGCGTGGCCAAGCTGGAATCCAAGATTAACTACAAAGCAAAGCCTGCGCTGTGTGCGCTTATCCGCGATGCGCAGCGTGGCGAATGCTGCGGTCGCTACGAGATCGATGCCATTCGCTATTTGCCGGCAGACGCCGGCGCGGTGTGGCGCTATGAGGTTACGTGGGTGGGAGACTCCAAGTGCACCCCTGAGCTCCAGATTTTCGATGCGCATATGAATGCCATCGATGTCACCTTGCATGTGTTTGAATCGCAGATCGATGTGCCGCAGCGCAACGGTTGCCGCGTCAATAAAACGTATTTGAGCGTTGAGATGCCCCAGGATATACGTGATTTTGTCGCGATTGCGGCTGATCCCACGGGCCTAATCCAGAGCGGTTTTTGCGCCATGGATGGTCGCCTGTACAACGGCATTGTCGACGACAGCTGGAACCGCATGAAGGATGCACGTGCTGACGACGCAGCTTATCGACGTTGGTTTGAGCAGCATCGCGCAAAGCCGGGCGATCTGGCGTGCCAGCGTGTCGCTTCGGCGGCCTTTGCCTATAGACCACTCGTGAGTATTGTGGTGCCGTGCTACAAGACTGATCGGGAATACCTGCGCGAGCTGCTGGACTCGGTGCTAGCCCAGAGCTATGACAACTGGGAACTGCTGCTTATGGATGCCTCGCCTGAATGGGATGCGGTGGCCGCCCTTGCGGCAGGTGCCCACGACGAGCGCATCCGTCGCATCGAGCTTCCCGGCAACGGCGGCATTGTGGTCAACACCAACGCAGGTATCGAGCAAGCGACGGGCGACTACATCGCGTTCTTGGACCACGATGACATCCTGGAACCGGATGTATTATTCCACTATGTTTCCGCGCTGAACAAGGCGGCCGAGGGCGAGCGCCCCCAGGTTCTGTTCTGCGACGAGGACATGTTCCAGAAAACGGGGGAGTGGGGCCAGCCGGTCTTTAAGACGCGGCTCAACGTCGACCTGCTCTATAGCCATAACTGTGTGACGCATTTCCTGATGGTGGAGAAGGCGCTCATCGATCGCATTGGCATGTCGGCAGAGGATGTCGCGGGCGCTCAGGATTACGACCTGACGCTCCGCTGTTTTGCGTCAGGCGCGCGGTTTGAGCATGTTGCGCATGTGCTGTATCACTGGCGTGTGCATCCCGGTTCAACTGCCGACGGCTCTGCCGATAGCAAGCCGTATGCTATCGAAGCCGGCCGTCTTGCACTGCAGCGCCACTTTAACGCGCTGGGCATTTGCGGAACGGTCGTGGAGACCGAGACGCCGTTTGTCTATCACATGCGTTATGCGCTGCCGGAGTCTGCGCCGCTGGTGAGCATTGTGATTCCCACTAAGGATCACGTTGAGGCGCTCGATGCCTGCGTGATGTCGATCGCTCAGAAGGCAACGTATGCCAATTACGAGATCGTCTTGGTGGAGAACAACAGCAAAGCCCCGGAGACGTTTGCGTATTACGAAACCCTGCCAGAGCGCGTGACTGCTGCATCCGAAGGTAAGGGCATCGCGCGCGTTGTGTACTGGCCGGGTGAGTTCAATTACTCCAAGATCATTAACTTTGGCGTGGAGCATGCCAAAGGCGACTATCTGCTGTTGCTCAACAATGATACCGAGGTCATAAGTCCGGACTTTATCGAAGAGATGATGGGGTATCTGCAGCGTCCCGATGCGGGCGTGGTGGGCGCCAAACTCTACTTTGCCGATCATCTGGTGCAGCATGCCGGCATTTTGGTTGGCGTGCGTGACGCACTTGCCCATGCCAACCAGGACTTCTCGGCAAAGCGCGAGGGCTATCTTGCCCGTGCCGTGCGTCCGGGAAACTTTAGTGCCGTGACGGGCGCCTGTCAGATGGTGCGACGCGACGTATTTGAGCAGGTCGGCGGCTATAACGAGGAATTCGCCGTTGGCTTTAACGACGCTGACTTTTGCCTGCGCGTGTGGGAGGCGGGCTTCCGCACCATTTTTACGCCCTATGCCGAGCTGTACCACTACGAGTTCACCTCGCGCGGTAGGGAAGAGGCCAACGAGGAAAAGCTGCGTCGCTGGAAGCGCGAGCAAGCACTGTTCATTCAGCGCTGGCCGGAGTTCTTCCTCGATGCCGACCCGTGGCTCGGACCAAACCTGTCCTTCGACAGTGAGTACTTCTCGCTTTAGCGCGAAGTAATTCCAAGGTCCGGCAAAGTATCCTCAAGAGCCGCAAGGGTGGAGGGGTTCAAGTACTCCTCGTTCAAGCGGCTCTTGTCATATCGAAAACGTGTGTCTCGGGAGCATTCGATGAGTTCCGCGGTAAAGAACTTCTCCCAGCTAAAGAACTTTGAGCTTTCGATATGTTCAGCGGGATTAAGCAGCATGTCCTTAATGTGTTTGCTGTTGAATAATCCCGACTTCAACACGAGCCATTCAAACGATTCCGGCAGGAATAGCTTGATGCTCTTTCGGCGCAGTAGCGCAGTAGCTTCTGCAATTTCTGGTCCAAAGGCGGCGCCGTCGGCAATCACGAGGATGTCGTTTTCCGGTGCGTCCATAATGCAGTTGCAAATATTTGATTTGCCACCCGCGCTGATGCACTTAATGTTGCTCTTTTTGCATAGCAAACTGAAGAATTCGTAGCCCGAATTTGTGTCTTCGATAATGACGAGCTCGGGTCTCTCGCCTCTAAATTCAGTATCACCGTAAATACGATATGTAGAGGTGTAGACACGAGAGTAAACAGGATACTTCGTTGTGGTTCGGTTGGTGTTCTTAAGGCCGTAGATTTCATCAACACTGTAGGGTAGTTGATGCAGTGACTCTCGGGCAACGATAACGTAATAGTTCGAGCTATGTTTTGCCTCATGTGCAAAATCTTCCGTTCGAACAAAAGTATTACCCTCATCAATAAAAACAATGCTGCCGGAAATCTCTTGTAGATCTCTGCGCCAATTCTTTCCAGCTATTGTCTTACAGGATGCTTTGCAACTTACTGTTACGCCGCTTTGTGCCCCTAATTCTTCGTGGGCAGTCACCATATCGAGCAACGTCGTTTTGCCCGTGGCACTGTTGCCTTGAATGATGGTCAAGTTTCTATTGATGGTCAGTTTAAACTGAACACGGTTGTTCTGAATAACTACCTTGTATGATCCGCGCATCAGGAGTTCTCCCTTAGGCATTTTCCAGCTATGGGGACAAGGTCAAACATCGTGTGAACAACATCGCCTGTGTTCGCAATGGTTGCCGTGAATTTGCCGTTTCCAAAATCCAATATATGGTAGAGGTTGATTGTTAGGTCCTTTTGTGCGGCGATTCTTAGAATCCAGTAGGCACAATTGTCACCACAGTTTGAGGCGTTATATACATTTTGCGGCATAAAGTACATAAGCAGCAGTGTTTTGGTGCCGCTGGATAGTTTCTCGGGAGGGATGATGCCTAGAATCTTAGTGTCGATTGCGTAGGGCCCCACCACGCTGCCCTTGTCGATAGATTTAATGACACGTTGGGCAAAGGAATCTTCAAACCACTGGGGGGAGTACACGTTATCGAAATAGACCGATGTGTTGTAAATCACGTTATCCATGTCCCCATAATGTATCGTTAACACGTCGACCTCCTAGGTTGAACGCTGTGTTTTCCCCTGGTGCTGATTATATCGTTTTGTGTTTGGGCTGTTGGAATACGGTCGAAGCAATACCGCAGGAGTTTGGGGCTGGCGGCATAGCCGGTACCAAAAAAGCGCCCGCAGGCGCCCTGTTGGTACCGGCTGATGGTATCGTCAGGAAATAAGCGTTCGATGATGAGCTTGGGATTTCGCCCCACAACTTGCTTCTGTTCAGTCATAGAATGAGTAAACATTTATGAGGCTTCGGTAGTTTGTGTGACAAGGGGCTAGCCTAGGCAGCAACGCTCTTCGC
>CAJMBB010000040.1 GCA_905211615.1 uncultured Collinsella sp.
AGCGTCGACCCGTTACGCGGTTTGGTAAAACCGCGTAACCTTGGCCCTATCCTATAGTTAGTTCTGCGAGAAAAAGGGGAACTGCCTCGGATCTACTGGCGGATGCGGCATCGGACCACCTTGGGGACTACCTTGCGAGCCGCCCTGACCGCCCATCATCTTATCGATGGCGTCCTGAACCTCGCCCTCGAACTTTTTCATTCCCTCATGCAAACGACGCTGACCGTCCTCAGAGCGCAGCTCCTCCATCTGCTCGGGCGAAATACCCAGCAGCTCGCCCAGCACGCCCATCATCTCGTTTCGCACGCGCTCGCTCGTATCCTCGTCAGCAAAACGGCGCACCTCGGCGCGCGCCAGCGAATCGACCGTCATACGCTCCTTGCCGTTAAGCCCCAGGTCGGACCACGCGAGCATATACGGCCAGGCACGCTCGGCAAACGAACGGGCCGAGACGATCGGCGCCATCGGCAACATGCGGCGGGCAGCTTCACCCTGTCGAACGAGCATCAGCAGCAGCGAGCAGGCCTCAGGCTTGCCAGCGGCCATCGGGATGTCGTCGAAAGATCGATTGCGGTCCACGTGCGCCTCGAGCGCGCCATCGACCTCACCCGGCTCAAGCCCGCCGAGCAGCTGCGCCGCGCGGTCGAGCATATCGACCGGACCATCGAGCGTCCAGAGCGCCTGCGCCAACACTCGCTCCATGCAGTCTTCCACCGCGTTGAGCGTCACGAGCTCTTGGGGCACCACGGCAGATGTGCGGTTGCGCACACGTGCCACAAACTCAAGCGTCGACAGGTACACATCGCCAAAGGGCGCGTAATCGCCCTGGTAACCGCCGCAAAGCGCCGGCGCCGCCAGCGCGTATTCGGTTTTGGACAGCGGGCTCAGCGCCATCGCACCCAGCTCGAACGCCGTGTCCTCCAGCATGAGGCCCAGCGTGCGCGAGCGCAGACGCTCGGCATCACCCGCCGACACGTCGCGATCGAGCACACGCGCCGCATCCGGTGCATCGCGCTCGACGGTGCGAATGTGCAAACGCTCGGCGATGGCGCGGACGGCGGCACAGCGGGCAGCCTCGGCCTCTTCCTGCGCCGGCGTAAAGATACGGTTGCGCCCCAGCACCAGGCCAATCACATTGCGCGGGCCCAGAGCGTCGACGGCCAGCGCCGCTAGCAGGGACGACGGCAAGTCACCCTCGAGTGCCACCACAGCACGCGACGCACCGTGGGCTCGGGCGTTGTCGCGCACGGCGAGCACCAGCGCCTGCCACAGCCACTCCTCGGAACGGAACTCGGGCAGTTCGTGATCTTCCAGGGCATCGAGCATCACGCCGCGCTGAATCTCCTGGACCAGCAGGCTCTCCTCAAAACACGGCGCCTGGGCCACCACGCGACCGCAGTCGTCGAGCACAAACGAACCGCCGGTATACACCGACTCGTCATAGGCGCCGACCGGCGCCATGCAGGCAAACCACACGCTGCGCTTGGATGCGATCTTGCGGTAGGCGCCGCTGCGAACGGCGGCAATGGCGGCAGTCTCGCGGTCGGTCATGTCAAACGCGTTGAATTGGAAATACGCAATGAGGTCAACACCGGTCGGCAACATCTCGAGTTCGCGGTCCAAGTCAAAAATCACGGCGATGCGCACGCCGTCCACGTCGAACACCGGCGGCGCCCAACGCGTGTCGTTGTTCTCGCCACGCTGCAGGGCAATGCTCGAACGCGCCGGCACCACATGACCGTCCTTGAGCATCATGTAGTCGAGCAGCGGCTGGCCCTCAAACGAAACCGCCGCGGGCACGATGCAGATCATGTCAAGCTCCTGGATACGCTCGGCGACACCAGTCAAGCCGGCAAGCATGTCGTGCTCAAAGTCGGCAGCGCCCACCAGGCCACCGGGCATGGCGCCCATAAAGAGCGGAGCCGGAACGCACAGCACGCGCGCCCCGCGCTCGTGGGCCAGACGAGCCTGGTCCTCAATGCGGCCGCAAATGCCCTCAATATCACCCAGGCGCATATCGATCTGTGCAAGCGCGAGCTTCATGGCTCAGCCCTTTCCGTCGTAAACCATCGAAATCGTAGTAAAAGCGCCGGCCGCATAATGCAGTCGGCGCTTGCATGTGCATATGCTAGCTATGATACCCCGAGCGGGGGCGCGCTCCTAGAATGTCGCGGACCACAGCCCGTGCACGTTGCAGTAGGCATAGACGGTACCGGTCTTGGAGCCGCCCGCGAAAAACGTCGCGGGTTTCATGCCGGGCTCAAGGTAATGGACCTCTAAGCGGCCCTCAGCCTCAAGGGCGATCCACTCAATGTAGTGCTCGGGCAGGCTGGGGTGCTCGACCGAGCCAACGCGTGCGCGAATCACGTGACCGTCGCGCTCGGTCTCGACAACAGGCACGTGCTTCTCGTGCGCCGCGTCCTCAGTGTTTGCGGTCAGCTCCGTGCAACCGGCAGGGGTCGCAACGTCGTCGCCAAGGGCGGCGATGAGCTTGCCGTCGGGGTCCTTAAAGAATTTCGCCATGATGTTCTCCTTTGCTGATGTGCCAATGTTCTTGATGGTTCTTATGCCCAAAGGCAGACAAACCATCCACGGCATTGCAAATGAACACATAACGGATCAGGCAAGCGGTCGGGCCAAAATGCGTCGACCGTCCTGCCCGCTCCAGCAGTCCCACCCCGCGCGCGGCTAGCGCCCGTCGCCGCCCAGCAGCGCCAGAACATCTTCGCGGGTAAACAACGCCGACGAGATGCCGTCGCCGCCGAGTACGCTGTTGACCAGGTCGCGCTTGGACTCCTGCATCTGCATAATGCGTTCCTCGATCGTGTCCTTGGCGATGAGCTTGTACACGGTCACGGTATGTTGCTGACCAATACGGTGTGCACGATCAGTTGCTTGGTCCTGCGCCGCCACGTTCCACCACGGGTCGTAGTGGATGACCACGTCGGCAGCCGTCAGGTTAAGGCCCACGCCGCCCGCCTTGAGCGAGATCAAAAAGACCGGCACCTCGCCCGCCTGGAACTGTGCGACCATCTTGGCGCGGCTCTCCTTAGACGAAGCGCCCGTGAGCTTAAGGAAGGCGATATCCTCCTTGGCCAGGCGCTTGCCAATGATATCGAGCATGCCCGTAAACTGGCTGAACAGCAAGATGCGATGGCCACCGTCGAGCGCGCCGTGGACGAGCTCCATGCACGTATCGAGTTTGGCGCTTCCCGCCTTGTAATCCTCGTAGTGCAGACGCGGGTCGCAGCAGATCTGGCGCAGCTTGGTGAGCTCGGCGAGCACCTTGAGCTTATCCTTCTTAAACTCCCCGGCCTCGCGGTGCTGCACCTGCTGGGCGATGCGGTCCTGATTTGCCAGGTACAGCTTGCGCTGCTCACCGGTGAGCTGAGCCACGACTGTGTCCTCGATCTTTTCGGGCAGATCGGCCACCACGTCCTCTTTGACACGGCGCAGCACAAACGGCGACACAAGCGCCTGCAGGCGGGCGGCGCTGTCACCTTCGGCGTGCTCGACCGGGCTTTCGAAGCGCTTTGCGAACGATTCGCGCGTGCCAAGCAGGCCCGGCATCAAAAAGTCGAAGATGCTCCAGAGCTCGGATAGGCGGTTTTCGATGGGCGTGCCCGTCAAGGCAAAGCGCACGCCGGCCGGCAGACGCTTGGCAGCGCGCGCCACCTGGGTGAGCGGGTTTTTAATGTACTGGGCCTCGTCGAGCACAACGCGGGCAAAATCCTGCTCGGCGTACTCACCGATATCACGGCGCATAAGGTCATACGACGTCACGACCACGTTATGCTCGACCACGCCGGCGATTTGCACGCGACGCTGCGCCTTGGCGCCCACGATGGCGCACACATCGAGCGACGGGGCAAAGCGCTCCAGCTCGGCGGTCCAGTTGTACACAAGCGACGCAGGGCACACCACAAGCGTGGGCTTAGTGTCCCCCGCCTCCACGCGCGCCAGAATGTGCGCGATCATCTGGAGCGTTTTGCCCAGGCCCATGTCGTCGGCCAAGATGCCGCCAAGGCTCAGGTGTTCGAGCGAGCCGAGCCACTGGTATCCGTCGACCTGGTAGCCGCGCAGTGTGGCCTTGAGCGAGACCGGCACCGTAAAGTCCATCTTGCCGAGCGTATCCAAGCGCTCGACGGTGCGGCGGAACGCGGCGTCACGATCGGCCTCGAGCGCGGGCGTGCGCGCGAGCATGCTATCGACGAACAGGGTACTCGACGCGGGAAGCGACACGCCGTCGAGCAGGTCGACAGCATCGACCCCCAGATCCTCGGCAAGGCCAAACGCGGCGCGCGCCCCCTCGTCCAGGCGAATGATGTCGCCCGACGTGAGACGCGCAAACGTCTGGCGACGCTTGTAGGAGTCCAGATAGATGGCAAGGTCTGCCGCCGAAAGCCCGCTCGCGCTCAGTTCGACGTCGAGCAGGTTACTCTTGACGGTCGCACGCACCGAAAGCTTGGGCGCGGGGCGGACCGAAATCTGGCGCAGACGGTCGCTGAGCATGACCTCACCAAGCTTGGACAGGACGGATAGGCCCTCGGTCAGCAGGCAGAACAAGCTCTCGTCATCGCGCTCCTCAAACGCCAGACCGCCCTCGTAGAAATCGAAGTACAGGGCCGCCGTGTCCATAACGCGAAACTCCGCCACCTCGTCGCGGGGCGGCACGCCCGGGCGCCGCTCTTCGAAGGGGCTGCCCGGAGCGCCCAGACTAAAGAGATCCGCCGACCAATCGCCGTAGGTAACCGTAATTTTGCAGGTCACGAGCCCATCGTCGACGCCGATCGCCATAGCAAAGCTCGGCTCGGGCGCCACGTTATCGAGCGCGGCGGGCGCGGTGAGGTCAGTGTATTCGCGCAGCACGGGCAGTGCCATGCGGCAGAATTCGCCCACCTGCTCGGCGGCGATATGGACCGGCGTGCGACAGGGCAGCAGACGCGACAGAAACGGTGCGGCATACTGGGCAAACGCCGCATCGGCGCGACGCGCGCGGTGCGTGTCGACCAGATAGGCAACGTCGCCCGAGACAAAGCAGTACATATCGGCGGGCAGGCGCAGGTCGTAGCTGCCACCGGCCGCCGGCGCGATCTTGGCGGCAAGGAACGGCGGTTGTTTTGCCGAGGCTTCGTCCTCCCCCACCGGCGACAACTCAACCGTTACCTCGTAGGAACGATGCGTCGTCGTCCCCCGCGACCAGGCGGGCTCAAAGGAAATGGTCCGGCCGCGCAGCAAGTCCAGCATGTATACGATGTCATGCTCGGACAGCGGCAGCTGGCGCTCGGCGACAAAGCCGCTGCGGGCAAAATCGTACGACGCCGAACGCGAACTCGTGATGTCGCTCAGATACACAACCGTTGCCACAACAAGGTCGAGCAGACGCACCGAAACCTCGTCAAAGGCCTCGGGCGTATGGAGGAATGTGAGCTTTTTGCCGTACGAGAACGTGCCGCCGCGCACGTAGGCGGCGGCCATGCCGTCGATGTCCTTGACCACGTAGGACACCGAGCCGCAGCGGATGCGAAGCTCGAGCGCCCAGCTAAAGCGGTCGGCAAACAATGGATTGTAGTACGGCACCAGCGAGGGCTCCAACACTGCCTTGGGGGCATCGGGGTCGACAGTGCCGGCGAGCTTGCGGCGCATGCCCGCTAACTCATCCATGCGCGTGTCCAAAAGATCGGAGAGCGCCTTCATGAGGCTCGGGCTCGTGGGAACGGGCGCCGGGAAGGGAAAGTTAGGGTTAACCGCCGGTGCGGCGGACGCGGGACGTACGGCTTGCTTGGGCGCCGCCGTAAACGTGCGAACCGGCGTGCGCAGGCCCTCGACGGGCTCGATGCCGCTTGCGTCCAGATACGCAAGCGCCGTGGCGATGGCGTGTTTGCACATGCCGGGGTAGCGATAGGCAGCGGGGCAATCGCAGTCGTAGTCGATCACCTCATGCTCGTCCATGTCGAGTTCCACATGCGTCTTGTACAGATCGTCACGCGAACCGCGCACCGTGCCCTCGACCGTCACGTTCTTGGAGAACCGAGAGCCGCTGTCCTCGATCGACAGAACGGCGCCGTTGAGCATGAGCGAGCGGCCCTTCATAAAGGTGCCGCTCAGCGCCGCCTCTTTCCGGAGCGCCTGCACAAACGTCCCCTGCGCCATCACTTCCTCCAATCTCGCGCAGACCCGCAACGCCGTCCCTAGATCACCGTCACTCTGCCTTGGTTACCCACGATGGCCTTGGCCTCGGCCAGCAGCGGAATCGAGCGCGCGTTGACCTTGGCAGGCACCTCAGCGCGCAGTACGCGCCCGTCCACCTGCTCGATAAAGATCTCCACGCGGTCGCCGCCCGGGTTAGCGGTGAGCACCGTGGCCAGGCGCGCCATATTGCCCTGGCTAAAGCGGCTGTTGGGCACCATGACCTCAAACACCTTGGGCTTGTTGTTCTCCTCGTTGAGCTCGAGCGGCACGATCTCCTGCGCGATGATCTGGTCGCCGCGGTCCGAGCGCTCGAGCTTGCCCTTAATGCGCACAAAGGCGTCGGACAGCTGCGCACCGGTCTCGGGATCGACCTCGCCGTACAGGTACCCCTCGGCCTCTTTATAGGTCTTGGGGAACACGACGACGGTGGCCTCGCCTTCCATGTCCTCGAGCTGCACGATGCCCATGGGGTCGCCGTTTTTGGTCACGCGCTTGGACACGCTCGAGACCATGCCGGCCCACCACAGCGCTTTGCCCTCGGGAATCTCCTGGTTGATGGTGCCGCCCGTAGGATTCTGAACTTCGTAGCCGGTGTCGATCTGCGAGAACGAGAAGTCGCGCGCTTTGCTGAGCGCATACTCAAACGGGCGCAGCGGGTGGTCCGAGACATAGATGCCCAGAACCTCTTTCTCCTGGCTCAGCTTGAGGTGGCGGTCCCATTCCTGACCGTCCGGATCGGGCACGCTGACCTCGAAACCCGAGCCCTCAACATCACCAAACATGTCGAAGAACGAGGTCTGGCCGCTCGCGCGGTCCTTCTGGCGCTTTATCGCGGCGTCGATGATGTTCTCGGGGTTGTTCTTGTCCACAAAGTGCATCATCTGGCGACGCGGATACCCCGTGGAGTCGAAGGCACCTGCCTTGATCAGCGATTCGATCACGCGACGGTTGGCCTGGCTCGAGTCCACGCGCTCGACAAAGTCGTGCAGCGTCTTAAACGGACCGCCCGCCTCGCGCTCGGCGATAATCGCCTGCGCCACGCCGGTGCCCACGCCGCGGATGCCGGCCAGACCAAAGCGCACGCCCTCCTTAGTAGCCGTGAACTCGGTACCGGACTCGTTGACATCTGGCGAAAGCACGGGGATGCCGTCGTGACGGCATGCCGAGACGTAGTGCACGATCTTGTCGGTCTTGCCCGTGTAGGACGTCAGAACGGCCGCCATGTACTCGTGCGGATAGTGCGCCTTGAGCCACGCCGTCTGCATAACCAGGATGGCGTAGCCGGCGGAGTGCGACTTGTTAAAGGCGTAAGATGCGAACTCGAGAACATCGTCCCAAATCTTCTGGGCGACCTCGCGCGTGTAGTTGTTCTTGATAGCACCGTTCATCCAGTGGTCGTAGGTGGTCTCGTCCGAGCCATCCTCCCAGTGGAGCACCGTCGACGTGAGCAGCTTGATCTTCTTCTTAGCCACGGGTTTACGGATACGCGAGTCCGATTCGCCCTTGGAGAAGCCGCACATCTCGACGGAGATGAGCATAACCTGCTCCTGGTAGACCATGGTGCCGTAGGTTTCGCCCAGGATGTCGTCCAGACGGTCGTCGTAGGAGACCGCCGGCTCCTTGCCGTTCATACGGTTGATGTAGGACGAGACCATGCCGGCGCCCAGCGGGCCCGGGCGGTACAGGGCGATCAATGCTACGACGTGCTTGTACTCGGTGGGCTTCATGTTCTTGATCGTGGCCGTCATGCCGGCGGACTCGACCTGGAAGACGCCGGCAGTGTGGCCGGAACCCATGAGCTTAAAGATCTCGGGATCGTCAAAGGGAATATCTTCCTCTTTGATGTCGATGCCGAAGTTCTTTTTGATGTTGGCCTTTGCCTTGGAGATAACCGTCAGCGTACGCAGGCCCAGGAAGTCCATCTTGAGCAGGCCCATGTCGGCGACGGTATGGCCCTCGTACTGGGTAATCTCGACGCCGCCCTTGGTGTCGAGCTTGGTGGGCACGTGCTCGTTGACGGGGTCGCGGCAGATCAGAACGGCGCACGCGTGCACGCCCTCGCCACGGGTGAGGCCCTCGATCGAGAGCGCCGTGTCGATGATGCGGCGGGCGTCGTCGTCCTTTTTATAGGCCTCGGCAAAGTCGGGGTTAAACAGATCCTCTTTGCCGGGTTGCTTGTCGAGCACCTGCTTGAGCTTGACCTTGGGGTCGCTCGAGACCATCTTGGACAGGCGCTGGCCCATGTAGACCGGATAGTCCAGGACGCGCGCGGCGTCGTTGATGGCCTGCTTGGCCTTAATGGTCGAGTAGGTGATGACGTGGGTGACCTTCTCGGGGCCGTAGAGCTGGCGAACGTGCTCCACGACCTCGAGGCGCCGCTCATCGTCGAAGTCCATATCGATATCGGGCATCTCGGTACGTTGCGGGGACAGGAACCTCTCAAACATCAGGCCGTTCTCGAGCGGGTCGAACGCGGTGATGTTCATGGCGTAGGCGACGATAGCGCCGGCGGCCGAGCCACGGCCGGGGCCGACGCCGATGCCGTTGTCCTTGGCCCATTGCACGTACTCGGCAACGATGAGGAAGTAGGCGGCAAAGCCCTTGTCGCAGATGACCTTGTATTCGTACTCAAAGCGCTCTTTGATGTTGACGCCACCGATCTCGCGCGTGGCCCAGTCGTCACCATAGTGCTGGCGCAGACCCTTCTCGCACTCGCGGCGGAACTGGCTCTCGTGCGTCTCGCCGGGGTCGAGCAACGGGAAGCGCGGCAGGATGATGGAGTCCCAGTCGAGCTCGACGTAGCACTTGTCGGCGATCTCGAGCGTGTTGTCGCAGGCCTCGGGGCAATACGGGAACATCGCCCGCATCTCCTCCTCGGTCTTCATGTAAAACTCCGAGCCGGTCATGCGCATGCGGTTGGGGTCGTCGACCTTGGCGTTCATACCAATGCACATGATGACGTCCTGCACGGGCGCGTCCTCGCGGCGCAGGTAGTGGAAGTCGTTGGTGGCGATGACCTTGACACCCACCTGCTTGGCGATATCGATGAGTGTGCGGTCCATCTGCTCGTCGGTCAGGCCGTTATCGGTGGTGATGGCGTGTTCCTGGATCTCGATGTAAAAGTCGCCGGGGTCAAAGGTATCGCGGAAGGTCTCGGCCCACTTGATGGCGCCCTCCATGTCACCGCGGTCGATGTACTTGGGAATGATGCCCGCGATGCAGGCACTCGTGCAGATCATGCCCTTGGCATGGCGGCGCAGGTTATCGAGCGTCACGCGCGGCTTGTAGTAAAAGCCCTGCACGGCAGCCTCGGAGACCGTCTGCATCAAGTTGACGTAGCCCTCCTGGTCCTTGGCCAGAAGGATCATGTGGTAGAGCTCGGGCTTGTGGTCGCGGGCGAGGGTCTCGTCCGGCGTAAAGTAGACCTCGCAGCCAAAGATGGGCTTGATGACCAGGGGCGGCTTAAGCTCGTCGATGTTGCCCTTCTCGTCCCACATGGCCATGTCCTTCACATACTGGGCATGCTCGCGCGGGTTTGCCTCGGGATCGGGCTCCACCAGCTCGTCGCGGCGGTCCTTTTCCAAGAAGGCCTTGTCGTGGCTCCAGGTTTTGTACTCGGGCGTGTTGTGGTTGACGGCGTCGCAGGCCAGCGCCAGGTCGGGTACGCCGTACATGTAACCGTGGTCGGTAATGGCCACGGCGGGCATGCCAAGCTCAACGGCACGGTTGACCATATCCTGGATACGGGTTGCGCCGTCGAGCATGGAAAAAACAGTGTGATTGTGCAGATGGACGAATGCCATGTGATGAGCTCCGATGCGGGTTCGTGTTCTGACTGAACGATTTTACCCCACGGCACGGACAGCACCCGAACCTAGCCAAACCCACACGGCTCCTCTTGCAGTTGCGGTGGAATAGTTCCCGCCTGGGCCACCTGGGCCGCAATACAGGAACTATTCCACCGCAAGTTATCTGAGGACTAAAGATTGTAGGTGACCACTTGGGGCTCGGGGGGTTCGACGAAGATGGCTGGATTCGCCTGCTCAACGCGGACGAACTTGACGGTCACGGCCTCAAAGCCTGCCTTGTGCAGAACATCAGCGTATACGCGCGCCTGCAGGGCGTGCTTCTCCCGCAGCTGTTCCGGCGTCTCGTCCGGTGTGCCGCCCGTCTTGTAGTCGATGACCAGCGCACATGACGAATCCGCCGGGTTCGTCGCCAAAGCGTCGATGGAACCTTCGGCATATGCACCGTAGCGAGCGATGTCCTCGTCCTCGCAGCCCAGCGAAAAGAACGGCACCTCGGCGCGAACGCACGGCCACGCGAGCAGGTCGGCACGAACAGCCGACTTGAGCCAGCGGTCCAGGGCAACGTCGAAGCGTTCGCGCTGCTCCGGCGTCAGGCGCCACAGGCGCGCCAGCGCATCGGCACGCGCGGCGGGCAGCGCATCGGCACCCATCTCGATAAGCCACTGGCAGGCAGCGTGGAAGGCCGAGCCCAGCGCCATGGGGTTGCCGGTAGGCTCAACGGCGGCCACGTCTGCATCCGTCATCTCGGAACCATCCGACTCCGCATCATCGCCGGCCTCGTCCATGGGCACGCGCGCCTCGGCGGCACGGTCCTCGGACTCGGCATGCAGCGCCGCGGCAATTGACGAGTAGCTGTACGAATCGCGCGCCGGATACGGACAGATACCCATGCGCACGCCCGCTGCCTGGGGATACACGAGCTCAAACGCATCGGGCTCGGGGTCAGCAGGACCGGGGACGGCGGCGCGGGCATCTGCACCGGCGCCCTCCGGCTCCGCATCGCCACGAACAAGCCTGCCCTCGACATCCAGCGAAGCGTTGGCCTCAAACGCCTGCTCGCCAAACGTAAAGTCAGCCAGCGAGATGAGCTCGTAGTCGCCCGGCTTGGAGTTGTCGAACACCAAACGATCGCTATCGAGCTGCGGCATACCCAGAGCGTCGGTCGGCAAAATACGGCGCAGCACGTCGTAGGTCAGATCGGTCTCGACGTCGAAGGTCGGCGCACACAGCTTGCCACGGCTCACGCCAGCATCCATCGCCAAGATCACCAGCTCGCGCGCACGCGTCATGGCAACGTAGAGCAAGCGGGCCCGCTCCTCGAGCGAAAGCCGCAGGTCGTCGTTGCGCAGGCGGGCAAATGCCTCGGCGCGAGAGCCCGTCGCGCAGACGTCCTCCATGAGCTCCGGCGGCAGCCACAGCGACGTGCCCTTGCCCTTAAACGCATGCTCAAACTGCTTTTTGACGTCGTCGCCCTTCACAAAGGTACCGTCGGCGAGCTTAACGCCGTCGAAACGTGCCGGCAGTGCCACGACCTGTGCTCCGCCCTCGACGCGACCCATCTGTGCCGCACCCGAGGACTTACGCACGCCAAAGCACTCGGCGACCGCCACGACCGGATATTCCAGACCCTTGGAGGCATGCACCGTCATGATGCGCACCGCGCCGTCGCCCTCCTCGTTGAGGGCACCCGGGGCTTCCTTGCCCGCCAAGAAGCGGTCGAAGGCCAGCGCGATGGAACGCGGCGAGTTGCCGAACTCGGCCTCCGCCTCGGCCACGGCGTCGAGTGCCTTGAGCACGTTGGCGGCAATGGCCTTGCCCTCGGGACCACGCTGTGCCAGACGCACGAACCAGCCGGAGGCGTTAACCACGTCGCGCGCGATGGCGGCGAACGAATCGCGGCCCACGCGACGAAGCGCATACCGCAGCACCTCACGGGCGCGCGTCACGAGCGGCAGGCTCTGCAAACCTGGCACATCGGAATCGCTCATGATGCCCACATCGATATTGCGACGCGACGTCTCGCCCGTCTGCTCGTCGAGTTTGGTCGCCAGCGCCAGGAACTCCTGGGCGCCGAGCGCAAACATCGGCGAGGCGAGCAGTGGCATAAGGCCCTGCGCCGTATCGGCCGGATTGGCGAGCGCGCACACCAGGGCACGCACCGTTTGGACCTCGGCAGCCTGGGCAAAGACCGAGCCGCCCGCGATCACGCAGTCGAGTCCCTGGTCGCGGAAAGCCTGGGCGTAGACGTCGGCATTGGTCATGCGACCCAGCAGCAACACCATATCGCCCTGGGGCTGGCCGGCATCGGCAAGCGCGCGGAAGCGCTCGGCGATCGCACGGGCCTTGGCCTGTGTGCGCTCCTGCGTACTGCCGCCGGCAACAAAGAGCGCCTGACGACGCGAGGCGTCCGCCACCAGCGTGTCCTTGCGGCCGTCGCTCGCCTCAAGATCCAAAAAGCCCTGCATCAGGCCGCCGTCGTCGCCATCAAAGACGCGGGCCACATAGCGCAGCACCTCGTCGTGGCTGCGGAAGTTGCGCACGAGCTTGACGAGCTCGCCAGCAGGGGCGTCGGCCACGGCAGTCGCCTCGGGCGCGGCAGACGAGCCCACCTTGCGCTCCTGGCGACGGAACACCTCGACCTCGGCGCCGCGGAAGCGATAGATCGACTGCTGCGCATCGCCCACGGTGCACAGCGCGCGCTCCCCCGCGCCCGTCAGGTAGCGGATCAGATCGACCTGCATCTGATCGGTATCCTGGAACTCGTCGATCATGACCATCTTAAAGCGGCCCTCGTACGCAGCACGAATGGCAGGGTAATCGCGCAACGCCTCGTACGCCATGCGAAGCAGGTCGTTATTATCGAGGGCGGACTGGTCGGCCTTGAGTGCACGGTACTCCGCCTCCACGGAACGGGCCAAGCCCACCAGCGCATCGAGCGCGGGGCCACCGCAGGCCAGCACGATATTGATAAACGCATCGGCGGCCTCTGCCTTGAGCAGTTCGACCTGCTCCTTGGGGAACGCCTTGCTCGCCCGCGGCATGGCGCACGACATCATGAGTCGCGCCGCATCGACCATGGTCTTGCCGCTCGCCTCGAACGCGTCGATGGCCTCGAGCGCCACCTGCGCCTTCTCGGTCGCGGCCTTACTTGCGCCCAGCGCCGCGCGATAGGCATCGGCGAGTGCCGAGGTATCGGCCCGGCCGCGCGCCACGCGCACGTCGTCCATACCGCCCGGCAACTGGCTCGACAGCTCCAGCAGGTCGCGCACCAGGCCCTTGATGGTCGTGCCGGTGCCAAAGGAACCGCCCTCGCCCGCCATGGGATACCAGGCGTAGAGGGCCTTGAGCGATGCCGCGAGCTCGGGGGCGGCATCGGGCGCCGTCGCGCGACCCAGCACATGCTCAACAGCCTGGTCCATGAGCTCGTCGGTATCGGTGAGCACCGTGAACTCGGGGTCGATGCCCAGCTCCAGCGCGTGCGCGCGCAGGATACGCGAGCACATGCCGTGAATGGTCGAGATCCACGCGTCGTCGACGGTCAGCGCTTCCTCGTCCATGCCCTCGTCGATAAGCGCGCGGCGCACGCGGTCGCGAATCTCAGCCGCGGCATCCTTGGTAAAGGTAATGGCGAGCACCTGGTCCAGATGCTCAACGAACGGACCGGATTCGGGCGAGAGCGCGTAGACGATGCGGCGCGTGAGGGTAAAGGTCTTGCCCGAACCGGCGCCCGCCGAGACAAACAGCGGACGGTCGAGCGTTTTGACGATCTGCAGCTGTTGCGGCATCAAGGTCGAAAGATCCATGGTCTACACGTCCCTCCTTACAAACGTTCCTTCGTGGTTATACGAGCAGCGTGCATGCGCGGCCTGAGCCGACGTCGGGTCGACGGCGGCAACGTTGCCTGCTTCGAGCTCGCGCAGGCGCTCGGCGATGCCGGCCTCCACGCGATCGAGCAGGGCGTCGAAGTCCATGCTGCCACCCTCGCCGGGAAAACCTTTCTTAAGGCCCGGGATGCGACCGTCGCCGCGCTCTTCCTCGAGCAGCTCGGCGCTCGCGGCACCGCGCAACGCCGGCTTGCCGCCCTTGGTCGAAAAGTAGAGCGCCGCGCGGGTGTCCAAATCCAGCGCCCGGCGCATGGCCTGGGCGTAGATGAGCGTTTGGGTATGTGGCGGCAACCAGCGCGGATCGTCGATGGGCGCCGCGCCCGATTCCTCGTCGCGCACCGTAGGGTCGGCGAGCTTAAACTCCTCAACGCCCGTGCGATGCTTGTAGTCGATCACCACGGCACGATTCTCGGCGTCCACGTCCACGCGGTCGATGCGCCCGCCAAGCGGCCAACCGGCATACTCAACCTTGAGCTCGTTGAAGGCGAACTCCAGGTAGCGCGGGGCAAAGGGGGCAAGCGCCTCGGACTCGTAGGCAAGCACGCCCTCCAGCTGCGGCAAGATCTCGGCCACCTGACGCTCCTCCACCGCAGAGAGCGGCACCAGCGGGCCCTCCGTGCCTCGCTTGCCGGCGTGCTCGGCCAACGTCTCGTCAAAGACCTCGCGCAGCAGCTCCTGAGCGCGCGGCAGATTCTCGGGCGTCACGCGCTCCATGCCCTCCTGGGGCAGGCGGGCATGCAGATGCTCCAGCACATCGTGGACAAAGTTGCCCTTCTCCATGTTGCCAAAGCCCGCGTCGATAGACTGGGGCTTCACGCGATACGACACGAACCAGCACAGCGGGCACGTCGAGTACGCCTCAATCTGCGAGGCGGACGTCAGGCGCGGCACGAGCGGCGCGTTCTCGCCCTCGCCATCGCGGCGACGCAGGACAAGGTACGGCACAGCCGCCTCACTCAAATGCTGAGGGGCCTCGCACGCGACGCGCTTGCACTCGATGCCCTCGCCGGCCGCTGGATCAAAATCGGCGACGATACCGCCCTCGCCCACGCACGCAACCTTGACGGCGCCAGTGGCCTCGGCGTGCGCCCGCAGCTCGGTCCACACGGCAGCCGGGTAGCACTCGCGCGCCTGGCGATCGTGGGTCACGCGGGCGAGCGCAA
>CAJMBB010000041.1 GCA_905211615.1 uncultured Collinsella sp.
CTGCCACAATCTTTCGAGCTCCGTTGCCTTCACTTTGCAGGAGATTGCCCAGATCGATCCCGCCAGCCTTAAGATCGGCATCCATATCGACGCGCTCAAGAGCCGTCTGAACTAGCATCCGAAAACGGAGATTCAAATACCCATGATTGCAAAGACCATTCGCACCTGTTTTCCGATCGCTGCGGCTGCCGTTTCCGACAAGGCCGAGGAGATCAACAAGCTCAACGTCTTCCCCGTACCCGACGGCGATACCGGCACCAACATGTCGCTCACGCTCGCCTCGGTGACCAAGGAGCTTTCCGCCCTTCCCGCCGATGCCGACATGGAGGCCATCGCCGGCGCCATCACTCACGGCTCCCTCATGGGCGCCCGCGGTAACTCCGGCGTCATCACGTCGCAGATTCTGCGCGGCGTGGCCGAGGGCCTCGTCTCTGCCGATGAGCCCATCACCTCCGCCAACATCGCTTATGCGTTCCGTCGTGCCGTCAAGGTCGCCTTCCAGGCCGTCCGCAAGCCCATCGAGGGCACGATCCTCACGGTACTGCGCGATGTCTCGACCAAGGCCGACGAGTGCGAGAAGAAGAAGTTCTCGGCCGAGGACGCGCTCGACGCCATCGTCGTCGAGGCATATCAGTCCGTCGCTCGCACGCCCGACCTGCTGCCCGTTCTGAAGGAGAACGGCGTGGTCGACTCCGGAGCCTTTGGCTTTGCCATCTTCCTTGAGAACTTCGTGGCCGCCGCGCTTGGCCGCAGCACCGTTGTCGAGGATTTCTCCGCCACGTTTGATTCCGCTGGCTCTGCCCGCGATGCGGCCCTCGGTCGCGTTGAGATCGAGGCCAATGACGATTGGGAGGGCTCAGAGTTCCGCTACTGCAACGAGTTCCTCTTTAAGGCCGACGCCCCGTTTGACGAGGACGAGTGCCTTAAGTTCCTGGGCTCCATGGGCGACTGCGAGCTGCTCGTGGGCGCCTATCCTGACTACAAGATTCACGTGCACTCCAACACCCCGAACCTGGTGCTCGAGCACATGCTCCAGCTTGGTCAGATCTACGAAGTCTTTATCCACAACATGGAGATGGAGGCCCACGACCGTACTGCCAAGATCCACGAGGACCAGGAGAAGGCCGCCGAGCCCGCGAAGGCCCTGGGCTTTGTCGCCGTTGCCGCTGGGTCCGGCGAGGCTGACATCCTCAAGTCCCTCGGCGTCGACGTGATCGTGTCCGGTGGTCAGACCATGAACCCTTCGACTGCAGACCTGCTGGGCGCCGTCGACCAGGTCAACGCGACCTCGGTCATCATTCTGCCCAACAACGGCAACATCCGCATGGCCGCCGAGGCCGCTGCCTCTGCCTGCACCGACAAGAAGGTCGCCGTCGTTCCCACCAAGACCGTTCCGCAGGCCTTCTCCGCGCTGTTCGCGGTCCTGCCCGATTCCGAGCTTGAGGACGCCGTCGCCGCCATGGTCGACGCCATCAGCGAGGTCCGCGATGGCGAGGTCACCCGCGCCGTGCGCGATTCCAGCGCCTCGGACGGCTCTCCGATTCACTCCGGTGACGTCATGGGCATCATTGCCGGCTCCATCGACGTGGTCGGCTCCGACGTGAAGCAGGTCACGCTCGACTGCATCAACCGCATGCAGGAGGAAGAGGAGGGCGACGCGCTGACGATTCTGGCCGGCGAGGGGCTGTCCGATGAGGCCTTCCAGGAGATCGTCGACGCCATCGAGGAGGCTCAGCCCGATCTGGAGATCGACGCTCATCGTGGCGAGCAGCCGCTCTATCCCGTGATCTTCTCGATCGAGTAGGCTCTGCCTATGTCCGAGCTGTGCTCCGTGCCGCGCGTCTCGGAGCGCTTTGCCCAGAGCAATGCGCTCGACGAGGATATCGCGCGACTCAAATATGTTTCGGGTAAACGTGAGGAGGCCCTTCGCCGTCTGGGAATTCGGACGGTGGGGGACCTCCTTCTCCATATCCCTCATCGATACCTGGACTTTACCCGTTCTTGGTCTATCGAGATGGCGCCCATCGGTACTGTGTGCACCATCATCGCCACGGTCGACCGTATCGTCCAAAAACAGCCGCGTCCGCGCATGCAGGTGACCGAGGTCTCACTCGTTGACGAGACGGGCGTGCTGCAGGTCGCCTTTTTCCGCCAGCCCTGGATTGCCCAGCAGCTTAAGCAGGGCGACCGCCTGGCCGTGATGGGCAAGGTTGAATTTGCCTACGGTTTTAAGCAGATGGCCTCGCCGCACTTTGAAAAGCTCGAGGATGGGCGTGCCGCAGGTACCATCCTGCCGGTCCATTATGTGAGTGACGGCGTGAGCCAGGCGTGGATGCGCCGCATCGTAAGCGGCGCGCTCGAGGTCGTCGGCAATCCCTTCGACCCGATTCCCGCACGCTTGCGCGTCAAGCGCCGCCTGATGAGCAATGCCCGCGCGCTTCGATCGATCCACTTTCCCTCGAGTATGGCTGAGCGGGATATCGCGCGACGTCGCCTTGCTTATGAGGAGTGCCTTTACCTTCAGCTGGCGCTGCGCCTGCGCAACGATGGCGGCCTAGTCGATGTGGTGCCCTATGCCCACACCGCGGGCGAGCACCTGGCCGCACTCAAGCAAGCCCTGCCGTTTTCGCTGAGCGACGAGCAGGAGGTCGCGTTCCAAGATATCCTGCGCGATATGTGCGATGGCGGGCGCGTGATGAACCGTCTGCTGCTGGGCGACGTCGGTACCGGTAAGACCGCCGTTGCCGCCTGCGCGTTGGCTGTGGTGCCTGCCGATAGCGGTACGCAGGCCTGCGTTATGGCGCCCACGGGCGTGCTGGCGCGTCAATATGCCGATAAGACCGGCCCTCTGCTCTCGCAGGCTGGCATGACCTGGGCGCTCCTGACGGGCGCCACGCCGGCAGCCGAGCGTGAACAGATTCATGCTCGGCTCCAGTCTGGTGAGCTCGACGTGCTCTTTGGTACCCATGCGGTGCTTTCGGAGAACGTCGCGTTCAAGCATTTGTCGCTTGTGGTGATCGACGAGCAGCACCGCTTTGGCGTGGGCCAGCGTAACGCCCTACGCGCAAAAGGCCCGGGTGCCGACTTGCTGGTCATGACTGCCACGCCGATCCCGCGCACGTTGGCGCTTTCGGTGTACGGCGACCTGGATACGAGCATCATCCGCCATCGTCCCGTTCCGGGTGCCGGCGTGACGACGCGCGTCCTCACCGAGTCGAGTCGCGACCTGGCCTATGGCGCCATTCGCGAGGCGCACGAAAAGGGGCAGCAAGCCTACGTGATCTGTCCGCTCGTGGAGCCGAGCGATTCGGCCGATGAGCTCGAAGACGTACCCGGCATCGCCCGCAACGACGAAGGCCGCGTGACCGTGCCCGTGCCGTTGCATGACACGGCGACTGAGCTCGATCGCCTTCGTCTTGCATTACCGGGGCTTACCATCGAGCGTCTTCATGGCCGCATGCCGGCGGGGGAGAAGGACCGGGTCATCGATGCCTTTAAGCGTGGTGAGATCGATGTGCTCGTCTCGACCACGGTGGTCGAGGTGGGCGTTGATGTGCCCAACGCCACCGTCATGGTCATCGAGAACGGCGAGCGCTTTGGTTTGGCTGCCCTGCACCAGCTGCGCGGTCGCGTGGGCCGTGGCAGCGTGTCGGGCACGTGCCTGGTCATGACGCACTCCAAGGGCAACGGCGGCGCGTCGGCAGCACAAGATCGCCTGCAATCGCTCGAAAAAACTTCGGATGGTTTTACGCTTGCCCAGATGGACCTGCGTTTGCGCCACGAGGGCGAAATCCTGGGGTACCGCCAGCATGGCGGTGTGACCCTGCGCTTCGTCGACCTTGATGCCGACGAGGAGCTGATCGAGTGGGCCCATTTGGACGCGGTCGAACTCTTGCGGTATGCTTGCACTCTTGACTCCGTGGCGATGCGCCCCCTGCGCGACGCGGTCGCCATGCGTTATCGACATATTTTTAAGGAGGTCAGCGGAGGATGAGAATCATCGGCGGCGAATGGCGCGGTCGTAAGATCGAGGAGCCCCGTGGTCGCGATGTCACCCGCCCCACGACTGATCGCGTGCGCGAGTCGTGCGCATCTATGGTCATGTCGGCATTCGACTTCGATCTGGACGAGGTCCGCGTGCTGGACGCCTTTGGCGGCTCCGGCGCTCTGGGAATCGAGATGCTCTCTCGTGGGGCTTGCTCGCTCACGACTTTTGAGATCGATCGCAACGCCGCGCGGCTCATTACCAAGAATATCGAGTCGCTCTGCCGTGACCGTGCGCGCTGGCGCGTGGTCACGGGCGACATGCTGGCGAGTGCCTCGCGCGGTCGTGTACCGGGCGGCCCCTTTGATCTGGTCCTACTCGACCCGCCCTATGCTTTTGGTGCCGAGCCGGTCGAGGAACTGCTGCAAAATCTTTCTCAGCAGGGACTGCTGACGCTCGGGGCCTTTGCCCTGTTTGAGCATGCCGCAGCCGATGCGGGCGCGCATCCGGTAGGCTTTGAGACTGTACGTGAGAAGCGCTACGGCATTACCTCGGTCGACCTGCTTCGTTGGGTCGGCGATGACGACGGTGAGGGCGACAACGCCGGCGCAGATGCCGACAACAACGATGCCACGACGTTTCAGGAGGATGCTCATGAGTGACACCATCAATCGCGTGATCGTCCCGGGCACCTTCGATCCCATCACGTTTGGCCATATCGATGTGATCCGCCGCGCCCGCCGCATCTTTCCCAGCGTGATCGTCGCTGTTGCCGAGTCGCAGGGTAAAAACGGTGTGGGCACCACGTTTACGCTCGATGAGCGCGTGGCGCTGGCCCGCGAGGCGCTCGGTGATATCGACGGCGTTGAGGTCCTGCCCTTTACCGGCCTCTTGGTCGACTTCGCTCGTGAGCAGGGGGCGGGGGCCGTGGTCAAGGGCCTGCGCGCCATGACCGACTTTGAGTACGAGCTGCAGCAGGCCGACCTCAACTATCGCTTGGATAACGAGCTGGAGTCCATCTTTGTCATGAGCGCGCCGCAGTACGGCTATATCTCGAGCTCGGTTGTTCGCCAGATCGCCTCGCTCGGTAGTGACGTATCGACGTTTGTCCCGTCCAACGTGGTCGAAGCGCTCAAACATCGCTTTTCGTGACGTTTCTTATTGCCTGGTGGCATGTGGTAAACTAGCACGATGATATGTTACCTATGAAAGGAGACCGGATGCCGGGCGAGAATTTTCCTGGCGATAGGATCGTCAGCTTGGTCGATGAGCTCGAAGGGCTGCTCGAGGAAGCCAAGCCGCCTTTCGGCAAGAACGCTCAGTTCAAGGTCATCGACGCCGACGTGTTCTTCAACATCCTCGACGAGATCCGCATGAGCTATCCCGAGGAGTGGCAGAAGTCCCGCCGTATCCTTAAGGAGCGCGAGGAGCTTATGGCTTCCGCCGCCGCTCAGGCTGATTCCATCATCGCTGACGCTCAGCAGCAGGCCCTCACCATTGCCGGTGAGCAGGAGATCGTCCGCCTTGCGCAGCAGCAGGCCGACGACATCCGCGATCGTGCCCAGCAGTACGAGCGCGAGACGCGTTATGCTGCCGAGGACTACGCAGAGCAGGTCTTTACGCACCTGGAGGAGAACCTCAAGAGCCTGACCGGCACCGTTACCCGTTGCCGTCAGCAGCTCAACGAGGGTGCCGCCCAGCAGAATGGTCAGTGGTAATGGCTGAGTTCCCGAGCGTTACCGTCGATCTTTCCGAGCAGCTCGAGTTTCCTGGAGATTCGTATCCGCTGACCGGTAAGGTCGATGTCGCCACCTACACGGTGGGCGAGAAGGAGTACCAGCTACAGGACGGCATCGACTACGACGTTGTCTTTACCAATGCCGGTACCGGTGTCTTGCTCACGGGCATGGTTCGCGCGCACGCCACCGGCGAGTGCGACCGTTGCCTGGAGCCCGCCTCGTTTGATATCGCCGGCGAGATCGAGGAGTTTTATCTCTTTGAGGAGCCCGAGGATCCCGAGGCCTACGAAGACGGCTACGAGCTCCTGGGTGAGGACCGTATCGTCGATCTGGGTGAGCCCATCAATGACGCGGTCGTTATGGACACGCCGTTTGTGGTGCTCTGCAAGCCCGATTGCCGCGGTCTGTGCCCCACTTGCGGTTGCAATCTCAACGTCGAGCAATGCGATTGCGCCGCCCAGGCAGAGGCAGAATGGGCCGCTGCCACGGAAAATCCATTTGCAGCATTGAAGAATCTCAAGCTTGATGAGTAAAACTGTGGTAGTATCGCTACTTGCGCGTAATCGCCACACTGGATAGTTCATAAGGAAGGTCACTATGCCCGTACCTAAACAAAAGCAGGGTCGTATCCGCACTCACACCCGTCGTTCCGCCAACATGAAGATCTCGGCTGCGGCTCAGTCCACGTGCCCCCGTTGCGGCGCTGTCAAGCTTCCGCACCACGTGTGCCCCAGCTGCGGTTTCTACAAGGACCGCGAGGTTATCGTTACCGAGTAACGGTATACTCTGGATGCGATGCCGTTCCAAATGGAACCACAATGGCCGGCTCAATGAGTCGGCCATTTTTGTATAAGGAGCATGTATATGAGTAACGTTCGCGTTTGTGTAGACGTTGTGGGCGGAGACGAGAAACCTCAGGTTGTTCTCGATGGTATCGAGGCTGCACTTGCTGCCGATCCCGATATCGAGGTCTTGGCAGCTGGTCCGGCCGAAATCGTCAATCCCTTTGCCGCTTCCCATGCGCGCGTCGAGGCCCTGGAGGCACCCGACGTTATCGCCATGGATGACGATCCCATTCGCGCCGTGATGACCAAGCGTAAGTCGTCGATCGTGCTTTCTTGCCGCGCCATTAAGAAGGGCAACGCGGATGCGTTCTTCTCCGCCGGCTCCACCGGTGCCATGACCGCCGCCGCCACCGCCTATGTGACGCCGTTTAGGTATCAGGCCGAAGGCAAGAAGCAGCCGGTGCGCCCCTGTCTGACCAATGCGCTGCCCAATCGCGCCGGCGGTCTGACGGTGCTGTGCGACATGGGTGCCAACCCCGATGTGGAGGTCGATGACATGGTGCGTTTTGCCCAGATGGGTAGCGCCTATGCCCGCGTCGTCCTGGGCATCGAGCATCCTCGCGTGGGCCTGCTTGCCAACGGCACCGAGGATGAGAAGGGCTCCAACTTTACCAAGGCCTGCTTCCCGGCTATGAAGACCGCCGTTCCCGGCTTTGTTGGTAACTGCGAGGGAACGGACATCACCTCAGGTAACTTCGATGTCGTTGTTGCCGACGGCATGTCGGGTAATATCGCTCTCAAGGCTACCGAGGGCGCTGCCAAGTTTTTGCTGCAGGAGCTCAAGGGCGTCTTTATGTCATCGCTCGGCACCAAGATCGCCGCGCTGCTCATTAAAAAGCAGATGCGCGAGATTAAAGCCAAGCTTTCGGGTGACGCCAAGGGCGGCGCGATTCTTTTGGGCCTGCGCGGCGTGGTCCTGATCGGCCATGGTGCCACTTCGGTCGAGGCTGTCAAAAACGGTACGCTCGCGGCGGCCGAAGCCGTGCGCGCCGGGCTGGTCGAGAATGTCGCCAACTCCATGGACGGTATCGTTTTTTAACAGCGAGTTAGAGCGCTGTTATGTGCTTCGCGGTGCACGTCGTGGGGTAGAATCAGAACCGTGTCTTGGTACCGCCCGGGCGGTACCATTCTTTTGGTATTCATGCACTATGAGAGGAAGCGCTATGGACCGCTCCGAAATCTTCGACAAGATCGCCGAGGTCGCTGCTGACGTTCTGGGCGTCGATGTTGCCGAAATTAGCGATGAGACCACCTTTGACGACCTCGATGCCAACTCGCTCGAGCGCCTGCAGCTGGTTACGGCTATCGAGGACGAGTTCAACCTCGAGATCGATGACGAGACCCTGCTCTCGCTCAACTCTGTCGCCGACGCCGTCGACGCTATCGAAAACGCCAGGGAGGCCTAGGTCTTGGCTTTGTCTGAACGACTTACGCGCGCCCAGGAAATCCTGGGCCATGAGTTCAATAATAAGGTGCTGCTGCGCGCGGCCCTTACGCATCCCTCGGCAGTCGAAGGCCAGCCGGTTTCTGCCAGCTATGAGCGCCTTGAGTTTTTGGGCGATTCCATTTTGGGCGCCGTGGTCGCACGCTCCCTGTTTGAGTCCTATCCGGAGTTTGACGAGGGCAAGCTCACGCGCCTGAAGGTGTCGCTTGTCTCGGGCGCTACGTTGTCCGAGGTTTCTCACGAGCTGGGCATCGACGACATCATCATCTTTGGTGCCTCCGAGACCGGTACCGGTGCTCGCGGCCTGCATTCGGCGCTCGAGAACGTCTACGAGTCGCTCGTGGGCGCGCTGTACCTGGATGCCGGCTGGGATGCCGCGGCGGAGTTCATTCACCGTACGCTTAAGCCGCATTTGGCTTCCGAGCGTGCCGAGCATCCTGCGAACCCCAAGTCGTTTTTGCAGGAGTGCGTGCAAGCCGACGGTCACGAGCCCCCGGCGTATAAGCTCGTTGGCTCCGAGGGCCCGGCGCATGCGCCCACCTTTACCGCTGTGGTGCTCATCGACGGTATTCGCCAGGGTCGCGGCTCCGGCTCCTCAAAGAAGGAAGCCGAGGGAGCCGCCGCGCTCGAAGCGCTCGACCGCATGGGTTA
Source organism: uncultured Collinsella sp. (assembly GCA_905211615.1). Taxonomy (GTDB): domain Bacteria; phylum Actinomycetota; class Coriobacteriia; order Coriobacteriales; family Coriobacteriaceae; genus Collinsella. The sequence goes on from CAJMBB010000041.1 coordinate 8,665, forward strand.
CACCACCAACGGCGTGATTCTGAACAAGAAGCACGTGTAAGCGAGGAACCGTGTATCTCAAGTCCCTCACGCTCAAAGGGTTCAAGTCGTTTGCCGATCGCGCCCATATGACGTTTGAGCCGGGCCTGACCGTCATCGTCGGTCCCAACGGCTCGGGAAAATCGAACATCTCTGACTCGATTCTGTGGGTCCTGGGCGAGCAGAGCGCCAAGCAGCTGCGCGGCCAGGCCATGGAGGATGTCATCTTCTCGGGCTCGTCGGCGCGCAAGCCGGTGGGTGTCGCCGAGGTCACGTTGGTGCTCGATAACTCGGACCATATGCTGCCCGTCGATTTTGACGAGGTCGCCATCACCCGTCGCATGTATCGCTCGGGCGAAAGCGAGTACCTCATCAACTCGAGTCCTTGCCGCCTGATGGACATTCAGGACATCCTGCACGATTCGGGCCTGGGCAAGGATACGCATTCCATCATCAGCCAGGGCAAGCTCGACGCCATTTTGCAGAGCCGCCCCGAGGAGCGCCGCGCCCTCATCGAGGAGGCCGCCGGCATCTCCAAACACAAGCGCCGCAAGGAGCGCGCGCTCAAAAAGATTAAATCGATGGACGAGCACCTGACCCGTGCCCGCGACATCAATAAGGAGATCGCCCGTCAGCTGCGGCCGCTGGAGCGTCAGGTCGATCGCGCGCGCAAGTACAAAGAGCTGTCCTCGCGCGCGAACGAGCTTACGCAGATGCTGGCCGTCGACGAGCTTCGTTCGCTGCAGTCGCAGTGGAACGACCTGGAGAGCCGCTCCAAGGAGGGCGCTGCCGAGCTTGAGCTTGCGCAGTACCGCTTGGGGGAAAAGGAGCGCGAGCTCGAGAAGCTCCAGGTTATGCTCGAGGAAAAGGGCCTGTTTGTGGGCGATCTGGGCGAGCAGCGCCGCCATATGCAAGACGTGGTCGGCCGCATTAACTCCGACATGCGCCTGCTCGAGGAAAAGGGCCACAACATGGTGTCGCGCCTGTCTGACATTCGCGGGCAGATTTCGAGCTCCGAGCATCAGCGACGTCGCGTGGTCGAGGAGCTCGAGGACGCGCGTGCGCAGCTTGAGGAAGTGACCGGTGCGCACATGCAGGCCCAGGAGGACGTTGACGCCGCTGGTCCTGCTGCCGCTGAGCTCCACGAGCGGCGCGTGGCGCTCGACAATCAGATTTCGCAGCTTACGCGTGAACAGCGCGATGTTCAGCGCGTGGCCGATAACGCCGCGCTCGAGCTCGCCAAGGTGAAGGACTCGCTGAGCAATGCCGAGGTCGAGGACAACATGTTTGCCTCGCGCCTGGAGCAGATTGACGAGCAGCTCGAGGAGGTCACGGCCTCGCTCGAGAGCCGTCGCGACCGCGCCGAGGAGCTTGAGTGCGCTCTTGAGGAAGCGCGCCAGGCTCAGGTTGATGCGCGTGAGGCCACCGAGACGGCACGCGCGGCCCTGAAGGACCTGCGTGCCCGTGAGAGCGAGGCACGCAACAAGTTATCCGAGGTGCGCTCGGAGCTTGCCAGCCAAAAGAAACTCGATGCCCGCATGGCCGACAGCTCGCCGCTCGTGAGTCGTCTGGTGGGTGCGCTGGGCGACGATGTCTTGGGTCGTCTGGGCGACGTGCTCGAGGCTCCGCGCGAGCTTGAGGGCCTGGTGGAGCAGCTACTTTCCGGCGATATCGATGCCCTGTTGTTTGATGACGCCGCCGCGCTTGAGCGTGCCGGTCGTGCGGCTCTGGACCAAAAGAAGGCCTCGGGCGAGGCACTGCTGGTGGCGCGCGGCGTGAGCGGCTCTACCGCCGCTGAGGGCGCTGCCGGTACCCGCCTGGTTGATCGTCTGTCCGTGCGCGCAGGCTACGGTCCCGTCGTCGAGGCGTTGCTCGGCGGATATTACGTAGTGGACGATCTTGCTGCCGCGCTGTCGGCGCCGGTCGTTGACGGTGTGACCTACGTGACTCCCGATGGCGCCCGCGTAAGCTGTGGCGGCCTGGTGCGTGTGGGGCTAGATGCCGGCGAGGCCTCGGGTGCTCTGGAGCGCAAGCGTCGCATTCGCGAGCTGGAGGGCCTGGAGCCCGATCTGGCTGCCGTGTTTGAGCATGTGTCGGATCAGGTCGTCGAGGCCAATGCGGCCGTTGAGGAAGCGCGTGCCGCCGAGGGCGATGCCGCCGGCGAGATCGCCCGTCTTGAGGGCGAGCGCCGCTCGCTGCTCTCCGAGATCGGCCGCTTGGAGCAAAGCGCCAACAATGCCGAGGTCGAGCGCGTGCGCATCTCCAAGCGCCGCGAGCAGGCCTCCGAGGCCGTTCGCTCTGCGCGCCCGCGCGTGGACGAGCTCACCCGTTCGCGTGACGAGGCCCGTGCGCAGGCAAGCGATCTGGGCTTGCAGATTGCCGAGGCTAACGACGAACTCGACCGCGTTCGCCGTGACGATTCCGAGGCTGCCGGCAAGCTCGCCGACGCCAAGGTTCGCCTAGCCCAGACGAGCGAACGCCTGCGTTCGCTGAAGGGCCGTGTGCCCGACTTGGAGCATCGTCTTGAGGGCATCGACCGTCGTATCCGCGGAACACGCCAGGCTTCGCGCTCGCTCGAGCTGCTGCGCCTGCGCGTCGATCCCATGCACGAACGCTATTCTGCCCTGTTGGAACGCGCGTCGGATTGGGCAGCGCGCCTGCGTGACCAGGCCTCTCTGGAGGAGGCGGACTCCGCTTCGCTCAAGAAGACCATCGAGGATGCCAAGGCAGAGGTTGCCCGCGCTAAGGAGCGGGTCGATACCGCCTCCGCCACGCAAAACGAGTTCAAGGTCGCGCGTGGCAAGCTCGAGGTGCAGGTAGAGGCCGCCATTAAGGCCATTACCGCCGATGGCACCACGGTACTCGAGGAAGCGCTCATGCTTCCGGCGCCCACGGACCGCGATGCCGCCGAGCGCGAACTCAACCAGCTCGTGCGTCAGATCAACAACCTGGGCCCTGTGAACCAGGTTGCCATGGAGGAGTACGAGCAGCTCAAGCGCCGCGCCGATTACATCGAGGAGCAGCTGGCCGATCTGGAGAGCGCGCGCAAGGCGCTCACCAAGATCACGGTGGCCATTGATCGCAAGATGCGGAAGGCCTTCCTGGTGACGTTTGAGAAGGTCGACGCAAACTTCCGCGAGATCTTCGCTATGCTCTTCCCGGGCGGTCAGGCTCATCTGGAGATGACCGATCCCGAGCATCCTGCCGAGACGGGTATCGAGGTCGTGGCGCAGCCGCGCGGCAAGCGCATCACCAAGATGATGCTCATGTCGGGCGGCGAGAAGAGCCTGACGGCGCTCGCCCTGCTCTTTGCCGTGTACCGCACGCGCACGGTGCCGTTCTATGTGCTGGACGAGGTCGAGGCGGCACTCGATGACGCCAACCTGTCCAAGCTCATCGGCGCGCTCGATGTGTTGCGTTCCGATACGCAGCTCTTGGTCATTTCGCATCAGCGCCGTACTATGGAGGACGCTGACGTCCTCTATGGCGTCTCGATGCAAGCCGACGGCGTCAGTCGCGTCGTCTCGCAAAAACTCGATCGCGAAACCGGAAAGGTCGTGAATGCATAATGGGATTCTTCGATGCTCTCTCGCGCGGACTTGAGCGCAGTCGCGAGGCCCTCAACGAGGTCTTTTACTTTGGCGGCGAGGTCGACGAGGATTTTTGGGAGGACCTGGAGGACACCCTCGTCATGGGTGACATGGGCGCCGAGGTCGCCATCAAGGTCTCCGATGACCTGCGCGATGCCGCGGCCAAGAAGAACCTCAAGACCGCCCCGCAACTCCGTCGCGCCCTGGCCGAGCAGCTTGAGCAGCACTTTGTGCCCACCGAGCGCGATCCGTTCTCCGATACGCCGAGCTGCGTGCTGTTTGTGGGCATTAACGGTGCCGGCAAGACCACGACGGTCGGTAAGATCGCAAGCGCCATGGCCGCCCGCGGCAAGAACGTCGTGATCGGTTCTGCCGATACCTTCCGCGCCGCCGCCATCGAGCAGCTCGATGTGTGGGGGCAGCGCGCCGGCGTTCCCGTCATTAAGCGCGACCGCGGCTCCGATCCGGCAAGCGTGTGCTACGACGTGCTCGACGAGGCCGACAAGCGCGGCAGCGACCTGGTGCTTATCGATACCGCCGGCCGTCTGCACACGAGTCCCGAGCTTATGCGCGAGCTTGTCAAGGTGGTCAACGTGACCCGTAAGCGCGCCGCCAATATGGCCGCCGGTCCCATGCCCGTCTCGGTTGTCCTCGTAATCGATGCCGCGACGGGCCAAAACGGCCTCAACCAGGCGCTCGAGTTTAACGAGGCGCTTGGCCTGGACGGTATTATCATGACAAAGCTCGACGGCACTGCAAAGGGCGGTATCGCCATGGCCGTGGCCGAGAAGCTCAAGCTTCCCATCCTGCGCATCGGCGTGGGCGAGCAGGTCGATGACCTGCAGGAGTTCAATGCCAAAGATTTCTGCCGCGCCCTGGTGGGCGAGTCCAACTAAGGAGTGACTAGTGTTTGATTCTCTGAGCGATCGCCTCAACGACACATTTGACCGCCTGCGCGGCAAGGGTAAGCTGACCGAGGCCGATATCACCTCGGCCATGCGCGACATCCGCATGGCGCTGCTCGAGGCCGACGTCAACTTCAAGGTCGTCAAGGAGTTCGTCGCCAAGACCAAGGAGCGCTGCATGACCGCCGAGGTCATGGAGTCGCTGTCGCCGGCGCAAAACGTCGTCAAGATCGTGCTCGACGAGCTCACCGAGATGCTCGGCTCCACCGAGAGCAAGCTCGTCTTTAGTAACCGCATTCCCAATGTCATCATGCTCGTGGGCCTGCAGGGCTCCGGTAAGACTACGGCGGCCGTAAAGCTGGCCTACCTGCTCAAGAAGCAGGGCCGCTCGCCGCTGCTCGCCGCGTGCGACGTCTACCGTCCCGCCGCTGCCGACCAGCTGGCCACGCTTGGCGGCGAGATCGGCGTGCCGGTTTTCCGCGGTGACGGCGCGCACCCGGTCGATATCGCCAAGGGCGCCATCCAGGAAGCCGTCGACCACCTGCGTGACGTGGTCATCGTCGATACCGCCGGACGTCTTCAGATCGACGAACAGATGATGCAGGAGGCCGTTGACATCAAGAAGGCCGTCAAGCCCGATCAGGTGCTGATGGTCGTCGATGCCATGACCGGTCAGGATATCGTCAACGTCGTCTCGACCTTCGCCGAGCGCACCGACTTTGACGGCGTGATCATCTCCAAGCTCGACGGTGACGCCCGTGGCGGCGGCGCGCTTTCCGTGCGCCAGGTGACCGGCAAGCCCATCAAGTTTGTGAGTATGGGCGAGAAGCCCGATTCGCTGGAGCCGTTCTACCCCGATCGTATGGCCAAGCGCATTCTGGGTATGGGCGACGTTGTCGGCATTATCGAGAAGGCCCAGGAGGCCGCCGATGCCGAGCAGCTCGAGGCCGCCGAGCGCATGCTGCGCGAGGGCTTTACCATGAACGACATGCTCGACCAGATGAAGGCCGTCAAGAAGATGGGCGGCATGAAGGGCATTCTGGGCATGCTTCCCGGTGGCCAGCGCGCGCTCAACCAGATGGGTGGCAACCTGGACGAGGGCATCTTCGACAAGAACGAGGCCATCATCATGTCGATGACCAAGGAGGAGCGCCTGCGTCCCTCCATCATCAACGGCCAGCGCCGCGCCCGCATTGCCAAGGGCGCCGGCGTGACCCCCACTGAGGTCAATAGCCTTATGAAGCAGTGGGGCGAGATGAATAAGATGATGGGCCGCATGCGCTCGATGGCCAATCAGGCGCAGGCCGGCGGCAAGAAGGGCAAGAAGGGTAAGAAGGGCAAAAAGATGCGCATGCCCAATATTCCCGGTCTGGATGCCATGGGCCTGGGCGGCATGGGCGGACTTGGGACGGGCGGTCCTAAGTCCGATATGGATCTGCTGCGCCAGATGGAAGCGCAGATGCGCAATAAGAAGTAACGACTGGTTGAGTCGTGTATGGCGAAGGCCGCCTGGATGGTACTCCAGGC
>CAJMBB010000042.1 GCA_905211615.1 uncultured Collinsella sp.
GCTCATGCCGAGACCGTGCTCACGCGCGAGCGCATCGCGCACGAAGCGCTGGGCTACGAATACGTGGGCGACACCAACAACGTCGACGTACACATCGCGCACCTGCGTGCCAAGATCGAGGACGCCGGCGGCGCCCGCATCATCCAGACCGTGCGCGGGGTGGGCTATGTCTGCCGCGCGTAACGCCGAGGCCAAGCGCGTCACCTCCATCGCCCGTGCCATCAACTGGAGCTATATGTGGCGCCGCTTGATGAGCTACGTCTGGCTCGATCTGCTGCTGATGGTGATTGCGGCGGCGATCCTCGTCTATGGATACAACCAAACGCTGCCCGACAGCGCGTTTACCGCAGGCTGGATTCCCGGCGCCACCGTTCACAGCATGTCGCTGACGCCCGCGCGCAGCTGGGACCTGACAACGCTCACCTATACCGTCGAGCTTGCGCGCACCAGCAAGTCCTTCCCCCTCGCGCAGGACCTCGTCACGCTATGGCCTCTCTACCTTGTCGTTGTGGGTTGGCAGGTCATCAGCGTGCTCAACATGCTCGGCGGTGCGAGGCGCGTGCGCCGCACCATGGCACCACTCAACGACCTGGCCTTGCGGGTGGACGAGCTCGGCCGCATGCAGCTCTCCGGCGGCAAGATGGAAACGCTGGAGCAGGCCATTGAGCGCGCAAGCGTCGATTCGCCGAGCGTCACTACCGGCGACGCCGACCTGGCAAGCATCGAGGTTGCACTCAACCGCCTACTGCGCCAGATGCAAGAGGCCAAACTGCAACAGATGCGCTTTGTCAACGATGCGAGCCACGAGCTGCGCACGCCCATCGCGGTGATTCAGGGTTACGTAAACATGCTCGATCGCTGGGGTAAGGACGACCCGGCCGTGCTGGCGGAGTCCATCACATCCCTCAAGGCCGAAAGCGAGCATATGCAGGAGCTCGTGGAGCAGCTGCTGTTTTTGGCGCGCGGCGATGCCGGGCGCACGGTCCTGCGGCGTGCGGATACCAACCTGGCCGCACTGGTCAGCGAGGTATGCGAAGAATCGCAGATGATCGATACCGAGCACACGTATCGGCTGGCTTCTGATGCTGCGCTTGCCAGCGACCCGCGCTGCGACGCGCCCGTCGACGTGGCGCTCGTGAAGCAGGCTCTGCGCGTGATCGTGCAAAACGCCGCCAAGTACTCGGATGCGGGAACGACCGTCACATTTGGCATAACGCCGGATGCGGGCACGGGCACGATTGACATAAGTGTTGAGGACGAGGGTATCGGCATGAACCAGGAATCCGCAGCTCACGCGTTTGAACGGTTCTACCGCGCCGACAACGCACGCGATGCCGGCGCGCAGGGATCGGGTCTGGGGCTTGCCATTGCCAAGTGGATCGTCGATAGCCATGGCGGCGTCATCGGCGTGACCTCGGTCGAGGGCGTCGGCAGCCGCTTTACGATTCGCCTGCCGCGGTAGGAAGCCCCTCGGCATAAATAAAGGGATAGGGCCACACGGCCCTATCCCTTTTTGCTAGCTATGGCAGCTTGTGCGCTACTCGCGGCACAGGTGCACGGCGAAGCCGGCGAACTCGCGCTTAAAGTACACGAGCTTGGTGCCGCCGTCGGGCAGCAGCACGCGCGACTCCTCGTTGACCTCGAGCCCGCGCTCGGCAAACCACTTCTCGGCCGCATCGATGTCGTTGACGGCAAAGCCGATGTGGCCCTTGGTGCCACGACCGTTCTGCTTCATGATTTCGACCAGCGAATCGTTAAAGTACGAAACGGGGGTCTCGATAACGGGCAGGCCCATCATCGTCGAGAACAGCTCCGCGATCTCCAAGGCATCTGCCGGGTCGGTGGCGTTAATGCCCACATGGGCAACGCGCATGCCAAAGAGCTCGACCGGATTGGCGTTCTGCTCATTCATACAGGCAGCGCCTACTGAGCCATAACGTCGAGAACGGCCTTCTCGGCAGCGACGCGGTTCATGCCGGTCATGAAGGGCACGCCGCTCACGTACGGGCAGGCGAGGCCCTCGGGGGCAACGGTGGTGGCGATCAGCAGGTCAGCACCCTCGTCGCAAGCGTCCTTGGCCTCGGAGATAGCGCACTGCACGATCTCATACTTGCCGGCATAACCGTTGGCGTCGAGCATGGTAGCGACCTTCTGGGCAACGAGCGTGGAAGTAGCAGCGCCAGCACCGCAAGCCAAAACGATCTTCTTCATAGGTAATGTCTCCCTTCATGGTTTACTTTAGGTAAGTGTACCGCAGCGAGCGATGGCGCTCGGCCTCGATGCGCTTTTATGCCAGTTTGCTTGCACGCCGCGTATAATACATCTAGCACGTGTTGTCATACCGCTCGCTTTACGAGCGACTAAGGACTCTAAAATGCCCGATTCCCGCACCCTCTGGACCGCCGTCGTCATTATTTGTATCGCCATATCGGTGTTCTTTAGCGTAAAAAAACGCACCACGTTTAAGCGCCTGCAACAGCTTATGGCTGCCAAGCAGTGGGACGAGTTCGATCGTTTGCTCGATGGCAAACTCACCAGCATGCTGTACCCGCGCTATAACCGCGACTACCTGCGCCTGAATTCCTATCTGCTGCGCGAGGACCACAAGCGCGCCGACGAGATGTTCGATTTGCTGCTGGGACTCAATCTGCCCAAGATGCAGCGCGTCGACCTGGTGATTAAGGCCTTTAACTACTACGTTGGCCAGGAGGACCGCAAAAAGTCCAAGGAGCTGCTGCACGAGATCAAAGGCTTTGAGGGCGGCCAGGCCGAGGCAGTCGCACACGAATGCCAACTGATGTACGACACGATGATCCTCAAGCGCCACAACGACATTCCCGAGCTGGAGCGCATGCTCAAGGAGGCCGGTGACGACAAGGTCAAGAGCTGCCGCTTGGAGTATCTGTTGGCTCTGCAGTACAAGAACAAGGGCGACGAAGCCAAGTTCCAGGAGTTCCTGGAGAAGTCGGGCCAACACTCGATGGCCGTCAACGCGTAACGGACGGCTTGTGCTAGACTTCTAGTCTCACGGGGGCGTGGCGGAATTGGCATACGCAGGAGACTTAAAATCTCTCGCCGCAAGGATTGTGGGTTCGAGTCCCACCGCCCCTACCATATGAAGCTTTCGAGCCCGTGTCCCCAAGGGATGCGGGCTCGTTTCTTTTACACGCCGGCGGGGCTCTAAGTTGCGGTGGAATAGATCCTGTTTATACCGTTTACCAGCTTATTTAGGAACTATTTCACCACAACTCAGAGGAAGACGGTTAAAGAGCACTCAGGCTGGGGGTCCAGGCGATGGTGGGGGTCGCGCCGTCGAGGGTTTCGTTGATGGTGGCGGCCATGCCGGCGAGGAGGCTGTTCTCGCTTACGGTGAGCATGTCGTAACCGCCGGCTCGCATGAGCTCGCGAATCACCACGGTGCCGGCCAGAATCACGCCCGCGCGCTTGGGCTGCACGCCCGGCAACGCGGCAATGCCTGCAACATCCAACGCAGACATGCGCTCGATAGCGGCCGAAATCTGCTCCATCGAAAGCTCGCGCAGATGCACAAAGCTCGAGTCGTACGGCTCCAGCTCGTGGACCAGCGCCACGAGCGTGGTGACGGTACCGCCCACCGCGACCAGACGCTCTGCACGCTCAAAATTGCTCGGTAGGCCCTCAAAATAGGCGGAGAACTGCTCGCCCGCCCACGCGGCAGCAACCGCAAGCTCGTCGTCCGCGGGCGGCAACGCCGAGAAAAAGCGCTCCGTCACGCGACGGCAACCGATGTCCAGTGAGCGCGTTCCCTCCAGCGCAAAGACCCCGCGCTCAGGCGCATAGACGCCCGTCGCGAGCTCCGTGGAGCCACCGCCCGAATCGGCGACGATGATGCGCTCGCCAGCAAAGTCGTGTGCCACGCCAAAAAACGTCAGGCGCGCCTCGACCTCGCCCGGAATCACCTGCGGTTCGAGCCCCAGATCGCGCAGACCGTCCAGCAGCAGCGCGGCATTGGACGCATCGCGCGCGGCACTCGTGCAGGTGGTGCAGACGCACGCGGCCCCAAAGGTACGGGCTTCGTCCACAAACATGCGGCACGCAGCGAGCACGCGCTCAACGGCCGCCTCGCAAAAGCGCCCCGTCGCGTCCACGCCCTCGCCCAAGTCGGTGATCTCGGTATGCTTGGACGATTCCACGATCGCCCCGGCCTCGACCTGCGCCAACACCAGTCGCGACGACACCGTTCCCAGGTCGATCGCGGCTACCTTATAGCGTTTGCAATTTGTCATTGCGGGCTCCCCTCCGGGCGCTATTTGCCGTTGGACACGACCGTCTGACCCTCGACGCCGTTAAACCCAAACAGCATGTCGAGCGCCTGGATGTACCACGGCGCGTCCTTACCGACTTCTTCGATTTCCTTGGCAACTTCGCTGGCCTTCTTGGCGTTCGACGACTTCTGGCTCGACGAGGCATCCGAATCGCCGTCCAGGCCCTGCACTTCAATCCTCTTCTCGCCGGGCATCACCAAGCCCAGGTCCTCGGATGCCGCATCCTTGATACCCTCCTCCGAGAGCAGCTTGTCGGCGCTTTTTTGCAGCCCATCATTGTATTGCTGGCGAATCTCGACCTGCTTGGCCAAGATATCGCTCGAACGCTTTGCCACGTACAGGTCGCGCACGGGGAAATACAGGCTCACGAGCACCAGAGTCACCACGATGCCGATAAACAGCGGACGCAGAGAGCCATGCGTAAAGTCATAGATCGCCTTGACCACCGCGTTGTCGTTGGCGTAGTGCATAAAGTCCGAGCCCGAAAAACGGTTCGAGGGCCTGCTCGACCTATCGCGCGTTTGAGCCGACGGGCGCTGAGCATGCGACGAACGTGCCGGGCGCACCGGTCCATCTGCCAAAGTATTCACATGAGCATTGGGGCGCGAGGTACTTGTCGGGCGCTGCGTGGAGCGGTCGGCGCCGGCGTAGGCGGACCCACCGAGCTGCACCGTGCGCGCACGGCGAGGCGACGGCTCACGCGAACCGGCGGAATAGTACCTGTTGTCGTAAATCTGATCCATGTGCGCCTTGTGCGGTTGAGGTTTGTTTGCGCTAAGTCCTTTAGTTATAGCACGAGCGCCCGCACCGCCTTCGCCAGCCTTTGCTCGACATAAAAAAGGCGCTGAGCCATATGGCCCAGCGCCCAATGGCGGCCATCAGAAGTGGAGCGGAGCCGAGTCAACCCCGCCCCCGCGTGCGCCACTTGTTTAGCGAATGTTGTAGAACGCGGCTTTGCCGGCGTAGCGCGCACTGCCCTCGAGCTCGTCCTCGATGCGGATGAGCTGGTTGTACTTGGCGATACGGTCGCTGCGGCACGGGGCGCCCGACTTGATCTGGCCGGCGTTGACGCCCACGACCAGGTCGGCGATCGTGGAATCCTCGGTCTCGCCGGAACGGTGGCTCACGATGCAAGCGTAGCCGGCCTCCTTGGCGGTCTCGATGGCCTCGAGTGACTCGGTGAGCGTGCCGATCTGGTTGACCTTGACCAGGATCGCGTTGGCGGCACCCAGCTCGATGCCCTTCTTGAGGCGCTCGGTGTTGGTGACGAACAGGTCGTCGCCCACCAGCTGCACCTTGTTGCCAATGCGACGGGTGAGCTCAACCCAGCCGTCCCAGTCCTCCTCGGCCATGCCGTCCTCGATGGAGATGATGGGATAGGTGTCGACGAGCTTCTCCCAGTAATCAACCATCTGGGCACTCGTGTACTCCACGCCCTCGCCCTTGAGCTCGTACATGCCGGTCTCGGCGTTGTAGAACTCGGTCGAGGCCGGGTCCATGGCGTACATGAAGTCGATGCCGGGCTTAAAGCCGGCCTTCTCCACGGCCTTGGTGATGTACTCGAACGGCTCGGCATTGGTCTTAAGGTTGGGGGCAAAGCCGCCCTCGTCGCCCACGCCGCCGCCCAGGCCGGCCTCGTGCAGCACGCCCTTGAGGGTGTGGTAGACCTCGGCGCACCAACGCAGGCCCTCGGCAAAGCTCGGGGCGCCCACCGGCATGATCATGAACTCCTGGAAGTCGACGTTGTTGTCGGCATGCACGCCGCCGTTGAGAATGTTCATCATGGGCGTGGGCAGCAGGTGAGCGTTGACGCCGCCCAGGTACTGGTACAGCGACAGGCCCGCCGACTCGGCAGCGGCGCGGGCGACGGCCAGCGACACGCCCAGGATGGCGTTGGCACCGAGCTTGGTCTTGTTGGGGGTACCGTCCGCGGCAATCAGCGCGGCATCGACGGCGCGCTGGTCGAAGGCGTCGAGGCCCACGACGGCGTTAGCGCACTCGTTGTTGACATGCTCGACGGCCTGCGAAACGCCCTTGCCCAGGTAGCGGCCCTTGTCGCCATCGCGCAGCTCGCAGGCCTCAAAGGCGCCGGTCGAAGCACCCGAAGGCACCATTGCGCGGCCAAAGCTGCCGTCCTCGAGCACGACCTCGACCTCGACGGTGGGATTGCCGCGGCTGTCGAGCACCTCGCGACCGTAGACGTCCAAAATATCGCTCATGTTGTCTCCCTCTCACTTGGAAATGTAGTGGATGCAAGCGACCGGCTGACCGTGCACCGTCGGTGCGCCTCCGTAAGTTAGCCATGTCGCACTTTTTGCATTATGCCCTAAGTTAGCCGAGGGATACACTTGATTTTCGAAAAATTTAGCGGGAACGATGAGGCATGTCAGCCCGTCGTTCCCGCAGTCTTACTCCTCCGCCTTTGCGGCATCCCACAGGTCGTTGAGGCCGTGGGTCGAGAGCTCGGCCAGATCCACGTGGGCATCGGCCGCCATCTGCTCCATCGCAGCCCAGCGACGGCGAAACTTGGCCGTGCTCGCGCGCAGGGCGCTCTCGGCGTCGATACCCTCCTTGCGCGCGACGTTGACCAGGGCAAAGAGCAGATCGCCAAACTCCATTTCGCGCTCGGGCGTTCCGGGGGCCTCGGCCTCAAACTCGGCACGTTCCTCGGCAACCTCGTCCCACACGTCCTGGACCGTCTCCCACTCAAAGCCCACGGCAGCCGCCTTGCGCGACACCTTCTGAGCCTGCATCAGCGCCGGCAGATGCGTGGGCACGCCGTCGAGCAGACCCTCGGGCGCGGCCTCGCCCGCCGCCACGGCCTTGTCCTTGGCAGCCCTCTCGGCAAGCTTGACCTCGTCCCAAATCTTGAGTACCTCGTCGGAACTGTCGGCATCTACATCGCCAAACACGTGCGGATGACGGCGGATGAGCTTGGCATCGATATCACGCGCCACGTCGGCCAGTGTAAACTCGCCGGCGTCAGCAGCAATCTGCGCATGCAGCACGACCTGCATGAGCACGTCGCCCAGCTCCTCGCGTAGGTGAACCGCGTCGTCCGCCTCGATGCAGTCGAGCGCCTCGTAGGCCTCCTCGATCATGTTCTTGCCAATGCTGCGGTGCGTCTGCTCACGGTCCCACGGGCAGCCATCGGGCTGACGCAGGCGCCAGATGGTCTGCACCAGATGCTGCAGCTCGGTCGACGCGTCTACCAGCGTAGACAGCTCGCGCGATCCCTCGGCATTTTGCTGAGCCATGTGCTGCGCCATGGCTACTCCTCCTCCAGGATCACGTGGCGGAACGCGCCGTTCTCGTAGATGCCATAGCCGTGCGTGCCGTCCTTGGGAATGCTCACGCTACCGGGGTTGAAGAGCCACAGGCCCGGGTGCGCGGCGCTTTCCTCGTTGACCTTGATGTGCGTATGGCCGTAGACGAGCGCGGAGCCCTCGGGCAGCGCGGGCGCGTGGTCGACGCTGTTGTGCATGCCGGCGCCAAAGACGTGGCCGTGCGTCAGGAACAGCTCGCGGCCGGTCTCGTCGAAAAGCGTGGCGTAGTCGGCCATGACGGGAAAGTCGAGGACCATCTGGTCGACCTCGGCGTCGCAGTTGCCGCGCACCGCGATGATGCGGTCGGCCAGGGCGTTGAGCAGCGGAATCACGCGCTTGGGGGCGTAATCGCGCGGCAGGTCGTTGCGCGGTCCGTGGTAGAGCAGGTCGCCCAGCAGGACGATGCGGTCGGGCTGCTCGGACTCGATGGCGGCGACCAGGCGCTCGGTCCAGTATGCCGAGCCGTGGATGTCGGAGGCGATGAGGTATTTCATGGTGGTCCTTTCGGTGGGGTTAATAGGGTTGGTGCGGCGCGTCGTTGGCCTGTGTCACTCAAATTGCAGAGCCGCGGCTTGTGCTGCCTGCATCACGCGCTGGAGCGGCACACCGTGCTCGCGGGCAAGGCGGGCGCAGTCCTCGTACTCGGGCGCCGCGCGCTCGCTGCCGTCGGGCAGGGTGGCCACCTTGACGGGCACCTCGCCCCATGGCGTCGTCACCTGCTCAAAGCGGCGTGGCAGGCAAACGCGTTCCATGACCTGGCGACGAATACCGTTGGTCGTGGTTTCCAAGAAGATGATCGTCTGCAGGCGCCCGATATCCTCGTAGGTGCAGATTACCTGCAGCTGCCAGCCGGGGCGGCCTTTCTTACAATAGAGGGGCAGCCAGTGCACCTCGCGCGCACCCGCCTCGCGCAGGCGGTCGGCGGCGTAGGCAAGCACCTCGGGCGATGCATCGTCGATGTCGCACTCCAGCTTGACGATGGTTTCGGGCGCATCGGTCTCGCGGGACAGCGGGGATGTGCTATCGCATGGCATACGGTCCGGATCCTTTCCGCGCGGGCTCGTTTTGTTCATCCAAACGCTAGCACATCGCGGGCGGCGCAGGGGCGGCGTCATGGGATAGGTGCGACTTTTGCTGGGTGCAAGTGCTGGCGCGCTCCAACGCCGGCCCGCTCCACTCAAACGTGTACGTCAGCCTCCAAACATGTCATTTTTTGCAGCTTTTGGAGGCTGATGTACACGTTTTGAGAGCGCAAGCGAGGCCGCACCGCGCGCCGCGCAGCCTTTCCAATCGATTTCGATCCCCGGCGTGCCCGGCGTGTTGAGAGCTGCGCCATTACAATGAAGCGGATTCGCTTGACGCAAAGGAGCCGCTATGCCCATGTGCCCGCTGGTCGATTGCCATACCCACACCTCGTTTTCGGACGGGCATGCCTCGTTTGAGGACAACGTCCGTGCCGCTGCTGCGGCCGGCTGCCGCGTCATGGTCTCGACCGACCATCTCACCCTGCCCGCCAGCATGGATGCTAACTGCGAGGTGCAGGTTACTGAGGGCGACCTCCCGGCGCATCGTCTGGCTTTTGAGGACGCTCGCAATCTTGCCGCTCAGATTGCGCCAGAACTCACCTTTATCTACGGTTTCGAATGCGATTGGTACGAGGGCTGCGAGCCTTTGGTTGAGCGCTGGTCCCAGGGCGCCGTCGTGCGCCTGGGCAGTGTGCACTGGATTGGCAACCCAGGCGATATCATGGCCGGTGCCGCGGGTACGGCGGGAACGGAGGACGTCGCTCGTCCCGATACGCCCGATTCGCGCTGCGGCTGGATCGACGATGACACCAACCTGCACGTTTGGGAAAACCTGGGGGTACGCGGCGTGTGGGAGCGCTATGTCGATGACTGGTGCCGCGCCTGCGAGAGCCCGCTCAACTTTGATGTGATGGCTCACCCCGACCTGGTCATGCGCTTTTCGAAGGAAGGCTTTGCGCCCGATTTTGACCCCGCACCGTTTTGGCAGCAGATGGCAGAGTGCGCGCACGATACGGGCCGCCGCGTTGAGGTCTCGACGGCCGCGCCGCGCAAGGGCTTGGGCGACTACTACCCCGCAACCGGTCTTTTGCGTTGCTTTGCCCACGCCGAGGTGCCGATCACTTTTGGCTCGGACGCACACCGCGCCTGCGACATCTGCTGGAACATCCGTGAGGCCCAGGCACACGCCTACGACTGCGGCTACCGAACCTTCGGCATCCCCCACGCCACCGGCGAATGGGAATCCACACCCCTCGCCTAACTAGTCGTTTAAGAACGTCCCCAATGACTAGTGACGGCGGGCGTTGAGTTCGCCGGCAAGCTCGTCGAGGGTGATACCGTAGCGCTCAAGGGTTACGAGCAGGTGGTAGATCAGGTCGCCGGCCTCGTAGCGGATGTGATCGTGATCGTTATCCTTGCAGGCCATGATCACCTCGCTCGCCTCCTCGGCAAGCTTCTTGAGCAGCTCATCCTCGACGTCGGTCAGCAGGCGCGCGGTATAGCTCTCCTGCGGCGATGCATCACGACGACCGTGAATCACCTCGGCCAGACCTGTCAGCGTCTCTCCGATATTTCCATCCTGAACGTTTGCGGTGCGCACACCCATAGTTCAATCCTTTCTGGTGGCCAAGCGCCTAGTCGAGCGCCCGCCCTACGCGAGTTTCTTAAAGAAGCAGGTACGGTTGCCGGTATGGCAGGCCGGACCCGGCGAGTCGACCTTGACCAGCAGCGTATCGCTATCGCAGTCGGCCCAGAGCTCCTTGACCTCTTGCATGTTGCCGCTCGTCGCGCCCTTGTTCCAGAGCTCCTGGCGGCTACGGCTCCAAAACCACGTGGTACCGGTCTTGAGCGTCAGCCCCACCGACTCCTCGTTCATCCAAGCAACCATAAGCACCTCGCCGGTATCATACTGCTGAACCACACAAGGAATCAGCCCGCGGGCGTCGTACGTAAGATCAGACGCTTCTATTACCTCAGTCATCATTTCTCCCAAGTCATAAACGAAACCCCACAGGTCGGCGAGGGTTGCCCAGGTGCCGCAGGTTGCCGCGAAAGAGGAGCGACGCGTACTTTGGTACGCGAGCGACGGTTTGAGCGGCAAGATGCGGTGCCTGGGCAGGCCGCAGCATTAGAAGTCCAACCTCACAGGAATACCTTGAGAGGCCATATACTCTTTGACTTCGCGAATGCTGAACGTCCCAAAGTGAAAGACGCTGGCCGCCAGTACGGCATCGGCCTCGCCCTCAATCACACCCTCGGCAAAATGCTCGAGCGTACCCACGCCGCCGCTCGCAATAACGGGAATCGGCACCGCGCGCGCCACGGCACGGGTGAGTGCCAGGTCAAAGCCGGCCTTGGTGCCGTCGCGATCCATACTGGTCAGCAAGATCTCGCCGGCGCCGCGACGAGCCGCTTCCTCGGCCCACGCCACCGCATCGATACCCGTGGCGTTGCGGCCTCCCGCGGTAAAGACCTCCCACTTGTCGGCACCGGATGCGCCAGGCAAACCGACGCGCTTAGCATCGATCGCCACGACCACGGCTTGGCTGCCAAACGCCGCGGCGGCCTGGCTGATCAACGACGGATCGCGCACGGCGGCAGAGTTGAGCGACACCTTGTCAGCACCGGCGGCAACCATGGTGCGCATGCCCGCCAGGTCGCGAAAGCCGCCGCCCACGGTATAGGGAATGGCCAGCTCCTCGGCCGCATGCGCCGCCATCTCGATAGTCGTCGCACGGTTATCGCTCGTCGCGGTAATGTCCAAAAATACGACCTCGTCCGCACCCTCGCGGTCGTAGGCGCGGGCCAGCTCCACCGGGTCGCCCGCATCGCGCAAGCTCACAAAGTTGACGCCCTTGACCACACGGCCGTCCTTGACGTCCAAGCAGGGAATCACGCGTTTGGTAAGCATGGGCTACTCCTCCCCTCGGACGGCGTCCAGCGCCTGGGTCAGCGTAAAGTTGCCCTCGTAGAGTGCGCGACCGGTAATGGCACCTTCAATCGCGCCCTCACCCACTGCGGCCAGCGCACGGATGTCGTCGAGCGTCGAGATGCCGCCCGAAGCCACGACGGGAAAGCCCGCGACCTCGGCCACATGGCGATACGCCGCCACATCGATACCCGTCTGCATGCCATCACGCGCGATGTCGGTATACACCAGATGCTTAAAGCCCAGCTCGGAAAGCTGCGCCACGGCATCGTCGAGTGCCACGCCCGCGCCGTCACGCCAGCCATTCACCTTGACCTGGCCGTCGCGTGCGGCAATATCTGCCACCAACAGCTCGCCAAAGCCTTGGGCCGCCACCTCGGCAAAACCCGGCTCGGTCACGAGCACCGTGCCTAGTGCGATGCGGCGCGCACCGTAGCCGGCCAACTCGTCGATGCGCGCGAGCGAGCGGACGCCGCCGCCCACGTCCACAGACAGACCGTCGACGCCGCAGATGGCCTTTATCGCCGCCGAGTTGGCAGCGCATGCGTCCTCGTCCTCGCCAAAGGCGGCGGACAGGTCGACGACGTGCACCCAGCTCGCGCCCTGCTCGGCAAACGAGCGGGCAACGGCCACGGGGTCGTCGGAATATACCTTGCAGCGGCTGCGGTCGCCGCGCTCCAGGCGCACAACCTTGCCGCCAATCAGATCAATTGCGGGAAACAGGATCATCGGCCGGCCTCCTCGACGATGTTGACGAAGTTCTTGAGGATGCGCTGCCCCAGCGCCGAGGACTTCTCGGGATGGAACTGGCAACCCCACACGTTGCCGTGACGCACGATGCACGGAAAGCTCCGCGTATAGTGCGTGCGCGCCAGCACATCGGCGGCATCGGCATCGTCGGCCACCGCGTAGCTGTGGGTGAAGTACATGTTGGCACCCTCGGCAAAACCAGTAAGCAGCGGATCGGCCGCACCGGCGGGCGTCATGTGCACCTGGTCCCAGCCCACGTGTGGCACCTTCAGGCGACTCGATTTCAAGCGCGTGCATGAGCCACGCATAATACCCAGGCCATCGACCCAGGGACCGCCAGCCTGCTCGGGGGTGTTGCCATCGGCAACCGCGCCCTCGTCCGCAGGCACGCCCTCGTTGCCGCGCTCAAAAAATAGCTGAAGGC
Organism: uncultured Collinsella sp.; assembly: GCA_905211615.1. Classification (GTDB taxonomy): domain Bacteria; phylum Actinomycetota; class Coriobacteriia; order Coriobacteriales; family Coriobacteriaceae; genus Collinsella. The sequence goes on from CAJMBB010000042.1 coordinate 12,759, forward strand.
CCAGGCAGATACCGAGCAGCGAAGTTCCGGCGGCGACGGCATCGAGCGCCGCGTCCGCCTCGCCGCTCTGGCGCATAAAGGCGATCGCGTCATAGAACGCGCCCACGCCCGGGATGACCAGGCCGTCGGCATTGCGGATCTGCTCCGGATCGTCCGACGTGCAGGCGGCGGCACCGGCGCGCGCAAGCCCGCGCACGACGCTCGACAAGTTGCCCTTGTGGTAGTCGATCACCACGATCTTCGGTTCGCCCACGCGACCCTCCTTTTCCCCATTCAAAACCTGTCCCTTTTTGGCAGGTTACAGTGAACCCTTGGTGCTGGGGATGCCCTGCACGCGGGGATCGAGCTCGCAGGCGTGGCGCATCGTGCGGCCCACGGCCTTAAAAGCGGCCTCGATAATGTGATGCGAGTTGCCGCCCGCCAGCTCGCGCACGTGCAGCGTGAGCTTGGCGTCGCGCACAAAGGCGTAGAAGAACTCGACGGCCAGCTCGGTATCGAAGCTGCCCACGCGCCCGGTCGGCACGGGCAGCTCGCAGTAGGCCTGCCCGCGGCCCGAAATATCAACAGCAGCCATCACAAGTGTCTCGTCCATGGCGATCGCCGCGTCGGCAAAGCGCGTAATGCCCGCCTTGTCGCCCAGCGCCTGGCAAAACGCCTCGCCCAGCACAATACCCGCGTCCTCGACGGTGTGGTGCGCATCGACCTCGACGTCGCCCACCGCGTGCACCGTCAGATCGAACAGACCATGGCGGCCAAAAGCGTTGAGCATGTGGTCGAAAAACGGCACGCCGGTCGAGATGTCGCACACGCCAGATCCGTCCAGGTCGAGCTTTACGACAATGTCGGTCTCGCCCGTCTTGCGGGTCACCTCGGCATAGCGGTCCATCTACATCTCCTCCTTCACCAGCGCGGCAAACGCGGCCAGCACCTCGTTGTTTTCCTGCGGGGTGCCCACGGTAATGCGCAGGCAGTCCGCGAGCCCCGGCGCGTAGCTAAAGTCGCGCACCAAAATTGAATACTCGTCGCGCAGGCGCTCGCGCACGTGCGTGGCATGCGGCGTGCGCACGAGCACAAAGTTCGCCGCGCTCGGCCACGCCTCCACGGGCATGGCCTCGGCAGCCATCGCGCGCAGAGCGGCCAGCTCGCGCTCGCGCTCGGATGCAACCTGTGCCACCACGGGCGCGTACGCATCGCGGGCACGCACGCAGGCAAGCGCGGCGGCCTGGCTCAGCACGTTAACCGAGTAGATCTGGCGAATTGCCGCAAACACATCGATGGCCTCGGGTGCCGCGATCACATAGCCCAGACGCATGCCGGCGGCGCCAAACGCCTTGGACAGCGTATGCAGAATCACCAGGTTGGGATGCTCGGCGATAAGCCCCTGCGCCGTGGTAGCCGCGCCAAACGAATCGTCCGCAAACTCAACGTAGGCCTCGTCGACCATGACCATGCCGGGGCACGCATCGCACAGGGCCGCGACAAAGTCGAGCGGCGCCACGTCACCCGTGGGATTATTGGGCGAGGTCACGATCGCCAGATTGCACTCGGGAGCCGTCGCAAGTACCGCCGCCTGGTCGAGCTCAAAGCTCGCCGAATCGCGCCACACGTCGCGAACCTCGGTCTGGCAGAGAGACGCAAAAAACGCGTACTCACTAAAGCACGGCGGGCAGTTGAGCAGGGTCCGCCCGGCGCCGCCAAATGCCAGCAGGTAGTTATAGAGCAGCTCGTCGCCGCCGTTGCCCACGCAGATGTTCTCGCGCGTCACGCCATGCCAGGCAGCAAGCTCGTCGCGCAGGTCGTTGGACATGGGATCGGGATAGCGGTTGAGCGGTGTGGCAGCCAGGGCGGCGTCGACC
>CAJMBB010000043.1 GCA_905211615.1 uncultured Collinsella sp.
TTGTTTCATGTCCTTGTTGCTTCCGGTGAGCAGCACCCGGATTGCCTTCACCTGGTTGGTGCCCACCTTGCGTTTGATGCCCGCCGTCTCTGACGAATCGTTGAGTTTGGTCGAGGTGCCGTGAGCGTTGATGTAGAGGCCCTCGGAAGGCTTGACGTCGCCCTCGGCCACCGCCAGCGATATCGCGCGGGCAATGCCGGCAGCCTCGGGATCGGGGCTCGTGATGTGATAGGCATCATCGGTGTTGCCGTAGCCCACGACCTCGGCATAAATGTGCGCACCGCGCGCCTGAGCATGTTCCATGCTCTCGAGCACGAGCACGCAGGCGCCCTCGCCCATCACAAAGCCGTCGCGGTCTGCATCGAACGGGCGGCAAGCCGTCGCGGGATTAGGGTTGGTGGTCAATGCGCGGCAGGACGTAAAGCCCGCAACGGCATCGGGAATAATGGCGGCCTCGGCGCCGCCCGCGAGGATCGCGTCGGCATAGCCGTGCTTGATGGCGCGGAACGCCTCGCCCACCGCATGGGCCGAGGTTGCGCACGCGGTCACGACGGGCAGGGTCGGGCCCTTTGCCTTGTGGCGGATTGCGATATTGCCCGATGCCATGTTGGGGATCATCATCGCGATCATATAGGGCGATGCGCGGCGGGGCCCACGGTCGGCAATCGTATGGACGTTGTCGACGAGTGCCTGCATGCCGCCCACGCCCGAGCCCACGTAGACGCCCAGGCGCTCGCAATCGATGGCGCCTTCGACATCAAAGCCCGCATCGTGCATGGCCTCGTCCGAAGCCGCCATCGCAAACTGAACGCAGGGGTCGAGATGCTTGGCGTCACGCTTGCCAAAGTACTCGTTGCCGTCAAAGCCCTTGACCTCGGCCGCCACCTTGACGGTAAACGCATCGGTATCGAAGTGCGTGATCGGGCCGATGCCGCACGTGCCAGCACACATTGCCGCCCAGGTGGCAAGCGCGGTGTTGCCGAGCGGCGATATGGCACCTATGCCGGTAATTGCAACTCTCTGTTCCATCATGGTCTCCTCATCCAAGCCGTTCTTCGGCCCTGGTTTCTACATCGCCATTCCGCCGTCGACGCGCACGACCTCACCCGTAATGTAGGCAGCCGCATCGCTCGCCAGAAAGCGCACTACGCCGGCCACCTCCTCGGGGCGTGCCATGCGCTTAAGGGGAATCTGCTCCTCGGTTGCCTCGCGAACCTTCTCCGAGAGCTTTGCCGTCATATCCGTCTCGACAAACCCGGGGGCAACCGCGTTCACTCGTACGCCGCGGGGCGCAAGCTCGCGCGCCACCGCCTTGGTCAGGCCAATCACGCCCGCCTTGGAGGCAGCGTAGTTGGCTTGCCCGGCATTGCCCATCAGGCCCACGACCGAGCTCATGTTGACGACGCAGCCGCCGCGCTGGCGCATAAACGTCTTGGTGAGCGCGCGCGTCGTGTTAAACGTTCCTTTAAGATTGACATCGAGCACGCGATCGAAGGCGTCATCGCCCATGCGCATGAGCAGGCCATCGCGGGTGATGCCGGCGTTGTTGACGAGCGCCCAAATGGAGCCAAAGTCGTTGAGGACCGCTTCCACGCACGCATTGACGGCAGCGGGGTCGGCCACGTCACATTGATATGCGCGCGCCGTGGCGCCAGCCGCCTCACAGGCTTCGCACGTCTCACGCGCCGCATCTGCGCTACCGGCATAGATGACGGCGATATCAAAGCCGTCCTCCGCCAAACCGGTTGCACAGGCGCGACCGATGCCGCGCGAGCCGCCCGTGACAAGCGCCACGCGACGTGAGTCGTTGCGCTCGAGCGCGCCGTTGTTCAAGTTGCCCATGTCATTCCTTTCGGGTTACAGCCCTGTGGACTATGCGAGCTCGTCGGCAATAGCTGCGACCTGCTCGGCCGTCTCGCACGAATACACACGAACGTCGCTCAACGTACGCTTGACCAGGCCGGACAGCGTTTTGCCGGGGCCGACCTCAATAAATGTGTCGATGCCTTGATCCTGCAAAGCATGCAGCGTATCGACCCAGCGCACGGCATGGCTCACCTGGTTGGCCAAGACATCCGATGCTGCTCGCGGGTCCGCCGGATAGGGCGCCGCCGTCATGTTTGCCATGACCGGAATCAGCAGCGGAGACGGCGCGTGGCCGGCTTGGATATACGTCGCCAGCCCCTCAGTCGCCTCTGCCATATAGGGGCTATGGAATGCACCCGACACCGCGACCTTCATGGCGCGGCCGCCAGCCTCTTTTACTAGGACGTCGAGGGTCTGCAGCGCATCGGGCGCTCCGGCCACAACCGTCTGCTGGGGACTGTTGTAGTTGACCGGCCAGCAGTCCTCGCCGGCCTGCGCAGCCAGGTTCTCGACTTGCGCAGCATCAAGTTTGATGACGGCGCGCATGCCGCCGGGGTGACGCTCGGCCGCCGTGGCCATCAATGCCGCGCGCTCACACACGAGCTCAAAACCCGCTCGCGTATCGAATGCCCCCGCAAAGGTGAGTGCAGCGACCTCGCCCAGCGAGAATCCCGCACAGGCGGCAGGCACCACGCCGCGCTCGCGCAGGGCGACGGCGACAGCCAAGTCGTTCACGAACACGCAAGGCTGCGTGTTCTCGGTCTGCGACAGCTCCTCCTTGGAGGCGCTCCGGCACTGCTCGCTCGTCCCCGGGCGCACCTCATCGGCAATGGCGAACCCCTCGGCGGCCGCCGGCGATGTCTCGATCAAGTCGACGCCCATCGCGGGGTGCTGGGCACCCTGGCCGGCAAACAAAAACGCTACGCCACCCATGCGCACGCACCCTTCAGGACGTGCTCGGCGCCATCGACCAGGTCGTCAACGATTTCACGTGCGCTCTGGCACTCATTGACCATGCCGGCAATCTGTCCACACAAAAACGAACCCTCTTCGTAATTGCCGTCCTTGGCGGCCTTGCGAAGGGCGCCCGTGCCCATGGCCCCGAGCTCCTCGGAGCTTGCGCCCGCCGCCTCGCTCTTGGCATACGCGTTGGTAAAGGGGCTCTTGAGGGAACGCACCGGGTGTCCCGTCGAGCGGCCGGTCGCACGCGTCGAGGTGTCGTTGGCCTTCAAGACCATCTCCTTGTACTGCTTCGATACGGTGCACTCGTCTGCGACCAGAAAGCGCGTACCCACCTGGACGCCGGCAGCGCCCAGCATAAAGGCAGCCGCCACGCCGCGGCCGTCGGCAATACCGCCGGCAGCCACGACGGGAATGTCGACCGCATCGACGACCTGCGGCACCAGTGCCATCGTCGAGGTCTCGCCAATATGGCCGCCCGATTCGGTGCCCTCGGCAACCACGGCGGTGGCCCCACGACGCGCCACGAGACGGGCGAGCGCTACCGAAGCCACAACGGGGATGACCTTGATGCCCGCATCGTTCCAAGCTTTCATGTACTTGGCGGGATTACCGGCACCCGTCACGACGACCGGCACCTGCTCGTCGATCACAACCTGCGCGACCTCGTCGGCAAACGGGCTCATGAGCATAACGTTGACACCGAAGGGCTTTCCGGTCAGCTCCCGGACCTTGTGGATCTGCTCCCGCACCCAGGCAGCCGGAGCGTTGGCAGCCCCGATGATGCCAAGGCCCCCGGCCTCGGAGACAGCCGCCGCCAGATGGTATCGGCAATCCAGGCCATGCCGCCCTGGAACACGGGCTTTTCGATGCCGAGCAGATCGCAGAGAGGAGTCTTGAGCATCTCTACTTCTCCAATGCCGCCTCGACCGTATCGGCGAACTCGCCGACCGTCTTGGGGTTCTCCTCGGTATCGAGCTGGATGCCAAACTCGTCCTCGACGGCGACGAGGATCTCGACAGTGCCCAGACTGTCGAGACCAATCTCCTCAAGCGTGGACTCGGGCTTCATCTCGACGTCGTCAAGGCCGGCGGTCTCGCGAATAACGTCGCAAACGCGCTCGAAGGTCTTCTGATCTGCCATGGTAGTTCTCCTTTGTTTGTGCCCTAGGGGCGTTTTTATTTCCTATGTGCGACTACTTCCAACGAAGCAGATAGCCACCTATATCCAGACCGGCGCCAAATCCAACCAAGGCGATGGTGTCGCCCGTGTGAAGTGCACCGGCGTTTGCCAGCCGGTCGAGGGCAAGCGGAATGCATGCGCTCGAAATGTTGCCGGTCTCGCGCAACGTGCGAACCACGCGCTCGTCCGGCACACCCAGGCGCTTGACTGCCTGGCTCAAGATTCGTTCGTTAGCCTGATGGAATACAAAGTGGTCGATGTCCTCGACCGCGGTGCTCGCGTCGCAGGCGAGCTTGTTGACCGTGTCGCAGATGGCATTGACGCCAAATTTGAAGACGCGACGGCCGTTCATGGAAAGCACGCTTTCGCAGTCCTGCACCGTCTTATACGGCGAGGAGCCCGCCAATCCGGGGACGCGCAGTGTTTCGACGTCAGGCGACGTCGAAAGCTCAACAGCAAGGGGATTCTCTCCCCCAGCCTCTATGACCGCAGCACCCGCGCCATCGCCAAAGAGCACGCACGTGGCACGGTCGGTCCAATCGAGCGCGCGCGTCATCTGCTCGGCGGCTACGACCAGCACGTGCTCGGCACGGCCGCGGGCGATATAGCCCTCGGCGGCATCGAGCGCAAATACGAAGCCGGCGCAGGCGGCCGAAACATCGAAGGCAGGGCACGTCGCGCCCAGACGCTCAGCAACGGCACACGCCTCAGCGGGAACAAGATGATCACCCGTCGTCGTCGAGCAGACGATCAGATCCAGCTGGCTCGCGTCGATTCCGGACACCTGGAGTGCCCGCTCGCTCGCCGCTACGGCAAGGTCGTCGAGCGACTCGGTGGTGCAGACGTGGCGGCTCTTGATACCTGTGCGGGTAAAAATCCACTCATCCGAGGTATCGAGGAACTCGGACAGCTCGTCGTTGGAAACACTGCGCTCAGGAAGCGCCGAGCCTGTTCCAAGAATCGTGAAACCCATCACTAACCTCCTTTGAGTTGTTGACGTGTTTACATCGACCAAGAGAGGATAGCGCATTTCAGTCGTTGTTGACGTGTTAACATTAAATTGTTCAAATGCGACAAAGGCTTCACATTGTGTCTGTCTCTATACACCATTGCGTTATTCACTTATTCATTAAGGAGGTAGCAGCCGTTATGGATGCCAAATTAACGATCGTCGACGTAACCGGATCGACCAACGATGACCTGCTCGAAGCAGGAAAACAGGGAGCACCGCACGGCACAGGACTTGCCGCCCGGGCTCAGACAGCAGGACGCGGCCGACGCGGCCACAAGTGGGATTCAACCGCCGGCAACCTATTGCTTTCGATTGTTCTGCGTCCATGCGTTAATCCTGCAAAGTACTCTGGTCTTGCCGCCGTCAGCGGCCTAGCGGTGCTCGAGGCGCTCGAAAAGCAAGGTCTTGCAAACGAGATTGACCTCAAATGGCCCAACGATCTGGTCGCGCGAGGACGCAAGCTCGGCGGCATTTTGGTCGAGGCTGCACGCGACAACGAAGGCAACCCCTTTGCAGTCTGCGGCATCGGCGTCAACGTGAACTATGTGCCCCCGGAGGTTCCCGATGGCGGCCTGCCGGCAATCGGCCTATCAGACCTCAACGAGAACGTTCCCGCCGTCGACATGCTCCTCGATGAGGTCTATCACGCGGTCGTGAACGCAGTAGACGCGTGGGCAGAACACCTCAACGCCAAGGAAGAAGACGCCGGTCCGCTCGCGCCCGTCCACGATGAATATATCGCTCACCTCAATTGGATCGGGGAACACGTTCTCGCCCGCTCCCCTGCCGGACACGAGCTGGCACGTGGCATCTTTCAAACGGTCGACGACTTTGGTCGCGCATGCATCGAGACAGAAGAGGGCTTACGATCCTTCCATTTTGAAGAGGCATCGCTGCGTCCCGTGAGCAAATAGAGCGCCACAGACACCCGCTCGACAGCCCCGGCCGGCAGTCCAAACCATCATTCAAAACAAAAGGGCCCCGCTACCGTAACGGCAGCGGGGCCCTTTAAGCTATGAGCGATATCGCTTAGAGCTTGATGTCAATGTCGACGCCAGCGGGGAGGTCGAGACGCATGAGCGAATCAACGGTGCCCGAGGTGGGGTCGAGGATGTCGATGAGGCGCTTGTGAGTGCGCATCTCGAACTGCTCACGGGAGTCCTTGTTCACGTGCGGCGAGCGGATAACCGTGTACAGGTTGCGCTCGGTGGGCAGGGGGACAGGACCGGAAACGCGAGCGCCGGTCTTCTGAGCGGTCTCGACGATGAGCTTCGCGGACTGATCGACGACCTCGTGATCATAGCCCTTGAGGCGAATGCGGATCTTCTGGGTAGCCAACTTAAACCTCCAAAGAGTGCGAGAGATGTTCTCGCGGATTACGTAACAGGGAGCTCGAACTTAGGCGTTCTTGCTCATGACCTCGTCCACGATGGACTTGGGCGCGGGCTCATAAGAGTCGAACTGCATCGTGTAGGATGCACGGCCCTGGGTCTGGGAGCGAAGGTCGGTAGCGTAACCGAACATCTCGCCCAGCGGCACCTTGGCACGGATGAGCTTGCTGTTCTTGCGATCCTCCATGCCCTCGATCTTGCCGCGGCGACCGGAGAGGTTGCCCATAACGTCGCCCATGTACTGCTCGGGGGTCTCGACCTCGACAGCCATGATCGGCTCGAGCAGCTGCGGATCGGACTTCTTGAGGGCGTCCTTGATAGCCATGGAACCGGCGATCTTGAAGGCGGCCTCGGAGGAGTCGACCTCGTGGTAAGAACCGTCGAACAGGGTGACCTTAACGTCAAGGACCGGGAAGCCGGCGATAACACCGGTGTTCAGGGCCTCCTGGATGCCCTTGTCGATGGACGGGATGTACTCCTTGGGCACGACGCCGCCGACGATAGCGTTGACGAACTCGTAGCCGAAGCCCTCCTCCATCTTCTCGAGCTTGATGACAGCGTGGCCGTACTGACCGCGACCGCCGGACTGACGGACAAACTTGCCCTCAGCCTTCTCGACGTCGTGACCAGCGGTCTCGCGATAGGCAACCTGGGGCTTACCGACGTTAGCGTCAACCTTGAACTCGCGGAGCAGACGGTCGACGATGATCTCGAGGTGCAGCTCGCCCATGCCGGCGATGATGGTCTGGCCGGTCTCGTGGTTGGTGGACACCTGGAAGGTCGGGTCCTCCTCGGCGAGCTTGGTCAGAGCCAGGGACATCTTGTCCTGCTCGGCCTTGGTCTTGGGCTCGATGGCAACGTCGATAACGGGCTTAGCGAACTCGATCTTCTCGAGGACGATCTCCTTGCCCTCGGCGCACAGGGTGTCGCCGGTGGTGGAGTTCTTGAAGCCGACGCAAGCGACGATGTCGCCGGCGGCAGCGTCGTCACGGTCGATACGCTCGGCGGCGTTCATCTCGAGGATGCGGCCGAGGCGCTCGCGCTGACCGTTGGAAGCGTTAACAACGTAGGAGCCGGACTCGGCGCGGCCGGAGTAAACGCGGACATAGGTGAGCTTACCGACGAACGGATCGGTCATGATCTTGAAGACCAGGCCGGAGAAGGGCTCGTCGAAGGAAGGATGACGCTGGATCTCCTCGCCGGTGTCCGGATCGGTACCGGTGACGGCCTCAACGTCGAGCGGGCTGGGCAGGTAGTCGACGACAGCGTCGAGCAGCTCCTGAACGCCCTTGTTCTTGTAGGCGGAGCCCACGAAGACGAGGTTGAGCTCATTGGCCAGAACACCCTTGCGCAGAGCAGCCTTGAGCTCCTCGACGGTGAAGTCCTCCTCCCAGTCATGGCCCAGCGGGCCGCTGGTCACGGTTTCTACATGGGAGGGGTCTCGCTTACAGGTTTTTTTCACCAGACCGCCTTCAGTGCAGGTCGCCGAAACGGTCTCCGGTTCGCCCCAGTCGTGGCCCAGCGGCTCGGGGTAGGTCATACCCTTCTCGTCGGCCTTGAAGTCCCATGCAGTCATGGTGACCAGGTCGATGACGCCCCAGAAGTTGTCCTCGGCGCCCATCGGGACCTGAGCGGCCACGGCGTTAGCGTCGAGACGATCCTTCATGGTCTCGATAGCGTTGAAGAAGTCAGCGCCCACGCGGTCATACTTGTTGATGAAAGCGATGCGGGGGACGTTGAAGGTGGAAGCCTGACGCCAAACGGTCTCAGACTGGGGCTGAACGCCGGCAACGGCGTCGAAGACGGCGACAGCGCCATCGAGGACGCGCAGGCAGCGCTCGACCTCGGCGGTGAAGTCAACGTGGCCCGGGGTGTCGATGATCTGGATGCGGTAGTCCTTACCGTCCTTGTTCCAGAAGCACGTGGTAGCAGCGGAGGTAATGGTTACGCCGCGCTCCTGCTCCTGAACCATCCAGTCCATGGTGGCAGCGCCCTCATGGACCTCACCGATCTTGTGGGTCTTACCGGTGTAGTAAAGAATACGCTCGGTCGTGGTGGTCTTACCGGCATCGATGTGGGCCATGATGCCGATGTTACGGGTATCGGAAAGCTTGTACTTAGGCTTAGCCATGTTAGTTCCTTACCTTAACTTACCAACGATAGTGAGAGAACGCGCGGTTGGCCTCGGCCATCTTGAAGACGTCCTCACGCTTCTTGACGGAAGCGCCCAGGCCGTTGGAAGCGTCGAGGATCTCGTTGGCGAGACGCTCGGCCATGGTCTTCTCCTTGCGAGCGCGGGAGAAGTTGACGATCCAGCGGATACCCAGAGCGGTGGAACGACGGGAGTTGACCTCCATCGGGACCTGATAGGTAGCGCCACCGACACGCTTGGGCTTAACCTCGAGCGTGGGCTTGACGTTGTCCATAGCCTTCTTGAAGGTAGCGAGAGCGTCGCCACCCTCGGACTTCTCGGCAACGATCTCGAAAGCGGTGTAAACGATGCGCTCAGCGGTGGCCTTCTTGCCGTCAAGAAGGACCTTGTTGATGAGCTGAGTCACCAGGCGGTTGTTGTAAACGGCGTCAGGCTGAACCTCACGACGATTAGCTGCTGCACGACGCGGCATGTGAAATCTCCTTAAGTGTCTACCGTGCGGCGCTTAGGCGGCACACGGCGAAAGTATCAAAACGTTATCTGGCTTATTTAGCCTTGGGGCGCTTAGCACCGTACTTGGAACGGGCCTGCATACGGTTCTGGACCGGAGCAGCGTCGTAGGCGCCACGGATGACGTGATAACGGACACCAGGGAGGTCACGGACACGACCGCCGCGGACGAGCACGATGGAGTGCTCCTGCAGGTTGTGGCCCTCACCCGGGATGTAAGCAGTAACTTCGATGCCGTTGACGAGGCGAACACGGGCAACCTTACGAAGAGCCGAGTTCGGCTTCTTGGGGCTCGTGGTGAAGACGCGGGTGCACACGCCGCGCTTCTGGGAGTTGTGCTGCAGAGCAGCGTTCTTGGACTTCTTGGGCACGGAACGACGGCCCTGGCGAACCAGCTGGTTAATAGTAGGCAAAGCGTACTCCTTCTCGAATGATTCCAGCTTTCTGTAAAGTGCAACGGCTTGAATCGAGGGGTCAGCATCCCCCTACGAAACACGCAGTTCGATAGGATACGTGGCGTTAGCTGTGCCGTCAACAGACCACGCCGCCGGGCGTATCCCAAAATGAGTATATTTCCGCAAAGCCTACACAAAAGGAATCCCCTTCGGTGCGCGGGGGCGGATTCCCGGTCCGGGCGGCCCGCTGTTTAAGTTTGCTGCTCTACAGTCCTGCGCAAGAAGAAGGCCACATTAAGTGGCCTTCTTTGCGTGCGGAACTCGCGATAAAGTTCATATGCGCCGCCCGGCTCCCGCGGCTCTCAGGGGCATCTCTCATGCAAAAACTGTCGTGGGGTAAAGTCCGAGGTCAATGGCGTTTTATACCGAGAAATTCAAAAAAAGTTGAAAATTCATTACAAATTTGCGTTGACTTTAGGTAACTAAAGTTTCATACTCCTTTTCAACCACTGGGGGATGTGAACACGCACGGATCGTTCGCATCATGATTGAAGAGGATTTCTTAGACATGTTCACGCATCAGCTAAACATTATCAGCGTAGTAATTATCTGATGCGGGTTAGCACATACAGCTAGCCCGTACGATAACGGGCGGCTGATAAAGATGAGGGCCGTCGAGCGCAACCGACGGCCCTCATTTTTTATGTCTGGGAAGTTCTTTTTAGAGGAGGAAATGTAATGAACGGAGTTTTGCTCATGGTTGTGGCCGCGGCGGTGCTCGCCTGCGGCTATCTGGGCTATGGTCGCTGGCTGGCCAACAAGTGGGGCGTTGACAAGGATGCCCTCACGCCGGCCAAGCGCATGAAGGACGGCAACAGCTTCTCGCCCGTCTCCGCCTTCACCGCGTTCTCGCACCAGTTCAGCTCGATCTGCGGTGCTGGCCCTGTCACGGGTACGATCGTCGCCATGGCCTTTGGCTGGCTGCCCGTCGTGCTCTGGGTCCTCGTCGGCGGCATCTTCTTTGGTGCCGTCCACGACTTTGGTGCCCTGTACGCTTCGATGAAGAACAACGGCAAGTCGCTCGCTCAGCTCATCGAGAAGTACATCGGCAAGACCGGCCGTCGCCTGTTCCTGCTGTTCTGCTGGCTGTTCTGCATCATCGTCATCGCCGCCTTCACCGACATGGTCTGCAAGACGTTCATGTTCACCCCGGCCGTTGACGCTTCTGGTGCTGCTACCGGTGCCATCGACTTCACCAAGTCCTATGCCGCCGGCTGCGCTGGTACCATCTCCATCCTGTTCACCTTCGTCGCTATCGCCTTTGGTTGGGCCCAGAAGAAGTTCAACCTCACCGGTGCTGCCGAGTTCGTCACCGGCGTGGTCCTCATGGTTCTCATGTTCGCCGTCGGTATGCAGTTCCCGGTCTACCTGGATAAGTTCCAGTGGTTCGCCGTCGTCATGGTCTACCTGGTCTTCGCTGGCGCTATGCCCATCCAGATGCTCAAGACCCCGCGTGACTACCTCACTTCCATCATGATGATCGTCATGATCGTCTGCGCTGTCCTCGGCATCGTCGTCCTGGGCGTCAACGGTCAGGCCACTATCACCGCTCCGGTCTTCACCGGCTTCTCCACTGCCTCCGGCATGATGTTCCCGGTCCTGTTCGTCTCTGTCGCTTGTGGTGCTCTCTCCGGTTTCCACAGCCTCGTTTCTTCCGGCACCTCTTCCAAGCAGGTCGAGAAGGAGCAGGACGCCGTCAAGGTCGGTTACGGCGCAATGATCGTCGAGTCCTTCGTCGGCATCCTTGCCATCATCGTTGCCGGCATCATGTTCTCCGATATGAACACCGCCGGTACCGGCGCCCTCAACGCTGGTGTCGCTTCCACCCCGTTCCAGATCTTCGCCGCTGGCATCTCCCGCGGTATGCAGGCCTTCGGTGTTGACGGCACGCTCGCTACCGTCTTTATGACCATGAACGTCTCCGCTCTGGCCCTGACCTCGCTCGACGCCGTCGCCCGCATCGCCCGCACTTCGTTCTCCGAGTTCTTTGCCCAGACCAACGACGCCCTGGCCATCGAGTCCAAGGCCGGCTACATGAAGGTCCTCGGCAACCCCTGGTTCGCCACGGTCGTCACCCTGCTTCCCGGTCTCGCCCTCGCTTTTGGTGGCTATGCCAACATCTGGCCGCTCTTTGGTGCTTCCAACCAGCTGCTCGGCGGCATGACCATGATCACCCTCGCCGTGTTCTGCAAGTGCACCGGCCGCAAGGGTTGGATGCTCTACGTGCCCGTCGTCTTCCTGCTCTGCTGCACCTTCACCTCGCTGGTGCAGAGCGCCATGGGCTGCATGACCGCCGTCCAGGCTTACGGCTTCTTCGGTACCATCCCGGCTACCGCCACCACGGCCGCCGTCTCCGTTGCCGCCACCAAGGGCCTGCAGCTCGTCTTTGCCGTTCTGCTGATGGTCCTGGGCCTCATCGTTGCCGTTAACTGCCTCAAGGAGTTCTTCGGCAAGGAGGCCGGTTCCATGCCTGACGAGGATCCCGAGTGGTCCGAGATGGGCAAGGCCGAGTATGGCCGCACTGCTGCTGCCGAGGCTCCCGTCGACGCCGAGGCCGCCAAGGCTTAGTCGACCTGACGCGTTGAACGTCACATCTATATGACTCGGAAAGACCGGGTCCGCGACTTCGCGGGCTCGGTCTTTTTTTCATGCAAAAGCGGGTGACGCTCGAGTGTTCTCGCAGATGTTTTGCATGGATAAGGGCGCGCGTTGTACCATATGGACGTATATGTGTGCATATGAAAGGGGCCCCGTGGCCAAGACGGTATATTCCGATAACCAAAATAATGTCGATGCCCTGGCTGAGCGTCTGAGCAGCCAGACGTCGCTTTCTGCCGAGCGTGCCAAGCTGGTTGCCTACGACCTGCTTTGCCGCAAGGCGCTCAAGATTAAGTCGAGTGCGCTGGCGCAAATTTTTCGCTCCGTCGATAAGGAATGTGACACCAAGGCAATGCGCGATGAGCTTATCGCGGCAAATATTGTGACCAAGATCGAGGGTAGCGGCATTAACGGGCGCCCGGCGTTCTATACCATCAATGCCGAGATCCGCGATGCCCAGGAGCAGCCTGCCGAGTCCGTCGAGGATTTTGTCGTCGAGGATTCCGCTGACGTGCCTGCTGTGGAAGAAGCTGCTCCGCGTGAGCATGTCGATACCGATGAGTTGCTCGATGAGAACGTCGTGCGTGCCTTTACGGCCAAGGCAGGACGCGGCGGTTTTGGTGGGGGTGGCAAGCGCGATGCGCAGCGCCGCGCCCAGCAGGAGCGCTTCCGTCGCGCCGTCGCTCAAAAGGATGGGGCCGTTACCGAGGTTGTCGAGAACGAGCCCGTCTCCGAGCCGCAGGAGTCTGTGAAAGAGCAAAAGTCCGCTGAGCCTCAGGAACCCAAGCGTCGCCGCGGTGCGCATTTTAGGGCCGAGCAGCAGGATGTTGTGCGCGAGGCCGAAGAGACTGCCGAAGTTGCGGACGATCCTGAGAAGCCGGCCAAGAAGGCCTCAGACTCGTGTCGTCCCGGTCGCGGCTTTGCAGGTCGCGCGTACCCCGTAAAGCGCCAGGAGAAGGTTAATCAGGTTCCGGAGGTGCGGGCCGAGAAGGCCGTGAAGCCTGCCGAGTCGGAAGTTCGTGAACAGAAGCCTGTTGATGAGCAGACTGCGTCCGATACGGAGACCCAGGGCCAGCAACCTGCGGTTGAACAGACGGGGGAGGGTACTTCGAGCAAGCCTCGCCGCCGTCGCCATCGTGGGGGCCGCAGTTCCCATGCCGAGACTGCAGCCGAGAAGACCACGCCGCAGGACGAGGATACGAAGGTCGAGGTTTCTTCGGGGCAGCCTAAGCGCCAGCGGGCGAAGGAGAGTAAGTCCGATCGTCCGCAGAAGCAGGCGTCTATGCCGAAGCGCGAGCGCAATTCCCAAGGCGATTCTAAGCGCAAGTCTCAGAAGAAGCCGGAGTCTGCCGCAGCAGATACTGCTGCCCAGCAGCCCAAGTCGGCCGTTCACGGCGAGGTTTCGGCGTTTGCCCTTGCCCGCGTTTTAGGCAGGCAGCTGCTCAAAGTTGTCCCTACGCCTACGGCGCTCTCTAAGATCAAGGAGCAGCAGACACAGATCGTAAAGGTCGAGGGCAAGGACGGCAAAAAGGCTCCGCAGCGCACTCAGCACAACGAGATGTCCAACCGCAAGATTGCCGAGGAAATCGCAATCATCCAGGCTTGGATCGAGCAGAACCGAGGTGCCGATACGCCGGTTGCCTCGCGCCGCCAGCGTGCCTACCAGATCTTTAACGACGAGAAGGCTTTTGACGGCAAGCACGGTGAGCGCCTGATCAGACGTATGACCGAAAAGGGCATCAGCATGCAGGCGATCAAGGTCGCCCCCAATCGCCCCGTGCACTTTACGGGCTTCTTTACGCTGGGTGCCGACAAGCCGTTCATTATGGTCGAGAACCTGGATACCTATGACGAGATCGTCAAGCTCCTGCGCGGACGCAAACATGCCAAGCTCTTTGGTACCAAGGTGGGCGGCGTGATTTTTGGCGGCGGCTGCAAGGCGAGCGTCTCGCACGCACTGGATGATTATCTGGCCGAGATTGGCTATCGCTTTAACTACGTCTACTACGTGGGCGATATCGATCGCGAGGGCGCGCGCATCGTCGAACAGGCTCGCAATGCCAATGTGGTTGAGATTCGCCTGCATGCCGGCATGTACCGCGCCATGCTCGCCGAGCATAAGCGTCGCGTGAAGGCCGGCGGCGAGTGCGAGCCCGCGGCTGCCAACCAGGGCGTGCCGCAGAACCTGGCAGCGACGATCAAGGATCTGCCCATGGTTACGCGCGTGCAGTTCCGCAACGTGCTGCGTGAAGGCGGGCGCATTCCGCAGGAGATTCTGATGACCGCAGACTATCGAGATGGCGACTCGGGAAGCTTCGACCGCATGCTGAACAACTAGATTCCGCCGGCCCCGGGAGAGCGGGGACACCGGCTTAGGTTTATCGCGAGTTCCGCACGAACAGGAGGCCACTTAATGTGGCCTCCGTCGTGA
>CAJMBB010000044.1 GCA_905211615.1 uncultured Collinsella sp.
CCCGCTGAGCTGGGCCTATGCCGGAATCTCTCCCACAGAAACCACCGAAGAGCCGTTCTTTGTCTTCCGGATCCCAGTTTTGGGAGTAGGGGGGATTTGACACCACGGCATCGACGAACAGTGGATTGTAGGTCTCATCCTTGTTCTCGACCGTATCGAACCAGGGCCAATCGTCTTCGAGCGTATCGCCATTGCGCGCCACGATGTTGTCGGGGAGTATTCCGCGCATGACCAGATTCATGCGCGTGAGGTTGTACGTGTTCTCCTTAAGTTCCTGCGCATAATACTTGATGGAGTTGGGGTCGCCGTTGCGTCGCGCCACCGCCTTGCCGATATTGATGAGCAACGAGCCAGATCCGCTCGTGGGGTCGTAGATGGTGATGTTTTCGCGTCCAGCTAGGTGCCACGAGACTATCTCGCTCATGAGCATAGACACTTCGTGCGGCGTGTAGAACTCGCCGGCTTTCTTACCGGCGTTGGCGGCGAAGTTGCTGATGAGGTACTCGTAGATGAAGCCGAGCACGTCGTAGTCCTGGCGACCGTCCATCGGGATGTCCTTGATGAGGTAGATGAGGTCGCGAGCGGCCTTGGACTGGCTCCGTGCGTCGGTGCCGAGTTTGGAGAGACCGGTCTGCAGCGTGTCGAAGATGCCGTCGAAGACACGCTTGCGGGCGGGATCGATGTTGCGGCTAAAGGCAGAGAGGGCGTCGCGAACGTTCGAAATCTCGAAGTCGCCGCCTTTGGCGACCCAGGTGGAGAAGAGGTTCTCGTAGGCGATGAAGTAGCCGCACTCGCCCTTGACAAACTCGACCGTTTCTTCGTCGTCTTCCACGAGCCTCGGCAAATCCTCCTCGGCGAAATCACGTGCCTTCAGGCGGGTGACTTCGGTCTCGGAGAGGAACTTGTAGAAGATGAAGCCCAGGATGTAATCCTTGTATTCATTTGCCTCGATTTTCGAGCGCATCTTGTTGGCGGATTCCCATATCTTTGATGCCAATTGCTGCTTGTTCATCTAGTTTTCCTCGCTTCTATAGACTTGGTTGAGCGTTTCTCCGTCGTCGCTTACCCATTCGGTCCAGCCGTTCTGGCTGCCGCCGAGCACGAACACCGCCGCGGCGCTGGGCGTCGGGAACTCGAGATCTTCGGCGAGCTCTGCGATACCGCCCGAATCGCCGAAGATCTCCCTGCGCGCGGCCGCGACGGTCGCGTTTTTCAGAACGGGTCTCGAGAGGTTCACTTTCGAGCCAGCGAGCACGGTGAAGTGCCCGGTGGCCTTGTCGTAGCGCCCCGTCCCGCGTATGCCGCTCTTCTTCGTGTGGAAGACCGCCGGCGCACCGGCCGGACCCTGGTCGACCCTGTCGAGGTCGTACCCCAGAGCTGCCATCCTGAAGAGGATCCTATCGTGCAGGCGTTCGACGGCCTCTTCCTTGTACGGGTCGATGTAGGGCTTGGGAGTCGCCGAGTTGTCGGTCTCGTACGAGCCGTGGGTACGCACGTAGTCGATGGCCTTCGCCTCGAGAACGTCCAGTGCATCCCTGCTGATGTTTTGGTCGTCATCGAGGAACATAACGGCCTTGTTCCAGAACTCCTTTTTCGCCTTGTGCGCGTCGAGCCGGGCGATGCCCTGGGTCGTCTGCCCCGCGTAGACGCGGCTCACGTTGCCGTGGTCCTCGTCGAGCAGGTAGTAGACGCCGCGCTGCGGGATGTTCGGCAGCGACTTCGCCTCGGCGAGGTCTTCCCTCGGAACGACGACGGTCACAAGCGACTCGCCGTCGATGCGGCAGATGCGGATGCGGTCCGGCTGCGCGTCTATGAGCTGGACGGTGAGAGTCTTGACCCGGATCATGCTCACGCCCCCTTCTTCGCGAGCTCTTCAATCATGCACGTGCGCACGAAGGCGGAGAAGCTCATGCCCCGGAGGGCCGCCTCTTCCTTCGCAGCGTCGCGCAGGGTATCGGGGATGCGAAGGGTCACGGAGACCTGGTCGCCGTCCACCAGGAAGCTTCTGATCTCGGTCTCGTCGGGGTTGCTCTTGATGAGCTGCTTGTAGCTATCGGGCATCTGCGCTCCCATCGCTCGAAATGCAATACAAATGCGTTTACAGAATTATAGCGTTGCATTGCTGGCGACTGTTGAGGCGAACGGGTGAACGGCAATATGGTCAGGAGTGGAATCAAGGAGTCAGGCAGGGACAATCCTGCCAACAACGCTGTCGCGGTCTCGCGTGGCGGGTGCGTTTGCCTACACCCCCGCAATCTCGCGCGCGGCACTCAACAGCTCGTACTCCCTCTGGCTCCACTGGCGCAGCTTGGCCGCGCGTACGGCATCTCGGCACAGATCCAGGAATACCTCGGCTCCCTCGCAGAAGCACTCGCGGGCAAAGGCGCCGGATCCGTCCGCAACGCACACGCCGTCGGCAAACAGCTTCCAGCTAGATGGCTCACGCGAGTTATCTCCGAGCAGCTTGATCTGCAACACATGCGGGTTGCTGGCGGTGCAGAGCTCTTCTTCGAGCACCTGCACGGTAAAGCGCATCTGGTGGGAGAGACTGCCCTTGACCATGGCCGAGGCATAGCCGTTCGGCTTGTCCAGAAGATGCATTCGTTTTGGCTTGGCTGCCAGGTTGTGGAAATTGCGCTCGCTGCGCACAGGGAAATTGTCCATGCGGACTCCTTTCATCGATGTTGGCAGGGCCACCGTGCCTCTTGGCCGGTTGGCGTCGGGATCGTGGAGCCAACTCTCTACCCCGACTCTGGATAAAACGCGCCCGCTCCTTACGGGCATGATGGAGTCTATCAGCGCGCGTGGACAGAAATCAAGCGCCGCCTGCGAAATGACGTGCAAGCGGCGTTTGATTTTGCCGGCTGCTGTTAGGCTTAAATTCGAAAAAGTGTCGAAATATCCCGTGTAAAAGTACGGAAAAGTGTCGTAATACACACTTTAAAACCTCGAAAAAGTGTCGAAATAAGCTCCTAACAACTACGGAAAAGTGTATCCTAGTGCTAAAACAGCACGTAATAAGGGATGCGCTTATGCTGCAGAGAAAAGCGAAAGCACAGTTTGAATCTTGGCTTGCCTCGTCGCCTAACAAGGCTCTTTTGGTCAAGGGCGCCCGACAGGTAGGAAAGTCATATCTAGTCAACGTCTTTGCAAACGAATCGTTCGAAAATGTCGTGACGTTCGACCTTATCGCCGACGCGTCCGTGCGCGATTCGTTTTTGGCGGCGAAAAGTGCGGATGACCTGCTTATGCGCATGTCTATCGCTGCGACGCAGCCGATGGTTGCGAACAAGACCGTCGTGGTTATCGACGAGGTGCAGCGATGCCCCAACGTGGTGACGTTTATCAAATACCTGGTCCAGCGCGGCGACTTTCGATACATCCTTACCGGATCGCTCCTTGGCGTTGAGCTCGAGGGCATCGATTCCCTGCCGGTGGGGTATGTCGAGCAGGTCCAGATGTACCCGCTCGACTTTGAGGAGTTTTGCTGGGCAAATGGCGTTGGTGCCAGCGTGTTTGACATGCTCAGGGGCTGCCTAAAGGATGAGGAGGAGCTCCCCGGCTACCTGTATGACCGCTTGCTCTATCTGTTCCATCAGTATGTGGTGGTGGGAGGCATGCCCGACGCGGTCAATTCCTTCTTGGCGACGCGCAATGTCGACGAGGTTCGAAACATCCACCGCGATCTTCACGCCCTGTATCGCGATGACATCGCAAAGTACGCTCCGCCCGAGCTACGCTTGGTTATTCGCGATATCTATGATTTGATTCCCAGCGAGGCCGGCTCCAAAAACAAGCGATTCAAGCTGTCATCGATTAACGGCGTCAAACGTTTTTCGCAGGTGACAGATCATTTTCTCTGGTTATCGGAGGCGGGTGTCGCGCTTCCCGTGTATAACGTAACGGCGCCCGTGGCACCCCTTTTATTGGGGGAGCAACGAAATCTGTTCAAGCTGTTTTACTTGGACACCGGAATGCTCATGTCGTCGTATTCCAAAAGAGTCGCCCAAGGCGTTTTTGATGGGGAGGCGGAAGACGCCTTTGACATGAACATGGGAGCGGCGTTCGAGGGCTTCGTTGCCCAAGAGCTCAAAGCTCACGGATTCAGATTGCGCTACTTTACGTCTAAAAAGGTCGGCGAGCTCGATTTTGTGGAGGAGACGCTCGATGGGGAGGTTCTTGCCATCGAGGTCAAATCGGGCAAGAGCTTTAAGTCCCACGCGGCGCTCGATAACGCACTGGCAACGAAGGGCTACGGAATCGATCGCGCCCTGGTACTTGCGGAATGTAATCTTCACCGCGATGGTGACGCGCTGTATCTACCCATCTTTATGACAGGGCTTTTGGAGCCGTAATGTGCCGCCGGCTCTTCCGGCCCTCCCTTAACCCTCGCTACTCGTCGTCCTCGTCGTTGGGGTCGCCCTTGAGGGTGTTGATGTCCAGGTACTGGTTATCGTCCTCTTTTTGCTGGGTCTCAGACTCCGCTTGGGTGGGGCCGCGGAACAGCTGGAATCCCTCAAACGTAATGACGCCGAGCAGGGCAATGACAATGGCGATAAAGACAACCTTGACTGCCTGCGGAAATTCCGAGAAACGCAGCGCCTTTTCCTCGGCGTAATAATCGGCGAAGCGCTCTTCGCCCGTGCTTTTGGTATACGCCGGCGCGAACGCGGCCTCCGGGTCATATTCCGGTGCAGGCGTGGCAGCGTACGGATCGTTGAGATAATCGCTCGATGCGGTGCCATAATCCTCGGTCTCGATGCGACCGTTGCCAGCATAGCCATCGGAATAATCGGAATATGCCGCATCGTCCTCATAGTCCGCGGCGCCCGTGTTGGCGGCAAAAAGCGGGTTAACTGGAACGTCGAGCGCCGGCATGCCGGTAGAGGTCTCATCCAGATCGGCTGCAGCCCAGGAATCGTAGGCAACCTGATGGGCAACGGGCTCATCGAGCCTTGCGACCGGAGGCTTGCGTGCCGCAGGAACAGGCAACTGCTGGGCGCTGTACATAACAGTGCTGTCGGCCGATTTGCCCTGCGTCGCTGCAGCGAGAAATGCCGCCGTCTCGGACGGGTCGCTTGCGGGGCGGGGAGCGGGTGTGGGCGTAGGCGCGGGCGTCGAAACGGGCGACTGCGCAGGAGTCGGCGCAGATGCGGGCTTAGGCGCAAGTGCGGGATTGGGGTTTGACGGGCGAGCCCCGCCGCCCATGAGTTCGTCGGCGGTCCACGGGCGATCATCCATCACGTCGTCAAGGCTCAGCGAAAACAGGTCGTCTTCACCCTCATCGAACATGCGGTGCACATGTCCACCAATTGCCGGAATCAATCCGCGACCGGTGCATGATGCCTTGCTCAACGCCATTCTGTTCCATCCTTTCGAAATACTAATGACATCGATTATATGGAACTTCCCAAGCGGCTCGGTCTTGGATTCGTGCTTTCCAGAACTCGCGCCCAAAAGGGGAGGGCAATCCAGGCGAGTGCCTACTTGTCGCCGGCCGCCGCCTTGGCCTCATTGAGGTAGCTATAGAAGCTGTATTTGGAGATGCCAAAGAACTCGCAGGCGCGCTCGCTCGACTTGGAAATGAGGAAGGCGCCGCGACGGTCGAGGTAGCCAATGGCACGAATGCGCTCGTCTTTGGTCATGAGCGCCGCGGGCTTGCCCACAAACTGCTCGCACTCGTGCAGCAGGTCCTCGAGCAGGTCGCCGATGTTCTTGGTAATGGGCTCGGGCTCGGTATAGCCCGTGCCGCCGGTGCCGGTAAAGGCATCGAGCGAGCGCTCAAAAGCCTTCATGAGCGTAATGTCAAAGTTGATGCCCAAAATGCCGACGGGCTTGCCCTCGTCGTTGCGGATAAAGATCGTCGACGATTTGAGCAGCTTACCGTCGGTGGTTTTAGTGAGGTACGGCTCGCGGTCGTGTACATCGGTGGCGCCCTCGTGCATGGACTCAAACACGATATGGCTGGGGCCGTCACCCAGTTTGCGCCCGCTGACGTGGCCGTTTTCGATCACTACGATGGAGTGGTCTACGTCCTCGGTCTCCAGATCGTGGACGACGACTTCGCAGTTGGGGCCAAATTGGAGCGCCAGGCCGTGTGCGAGGCGCTTGTAAAACTCAATCTGTGCGGGGGTCATGGGTACCTTCCTAAAAATTAGTTTGGGCTCACTGTGCCATAAACCACACTTGACCGCAAACAAATCCATCAACAAGGCAATTCATGACCGTTCGGCGGCGAAAAGGTACCGATTACGGCAACAAACAATTTGTTAGGTTTGCCAATCAAAAAGTGTGATAGAACAGTGCTAACAAACTTTTTGTTTGGCATCCACATAAAAGTTCAGCCGTGTGAATGGGATCGGGCTGAAACGCGTATGCGGGGGCCGGCAAGAGAGGACTTAAGGAGTTCACCGTATGGCCGATAAGATCCAGTGGGCGGGCAACACGATGCCCAAGAGCGATGACAGGCACTTGGGAATCATGAGTCTCGACCACGTGAAGAAGGCCCGTGCCTTCCACCAGTCGTTCCCTCAATATACCGTCACTCCGCTTGCCCGTCTGGACGGCCAGGCTGCGCGCCTGGGCCTGTCCAACCTGTGCGTTAAGGACGAGAGCTATCGCTTTGGCCTCAACGCCTTTAAGGTCCTGGGCGGCTCGTTTGCCATGGCCAACTATATTGCCGACGAGACCGGCAAGGACGTTGCCGACTGCACCTTCGATTACCTGACCTCCGATCGGCTTGCCAAGGACTTTGGCCAGGCTACCTTCTTTACCGCCACCGACGGCAACCATGGCCGCGGCGTGGCATGGGCTGCCAACAAGCTGGGCCAGAAGGCCGTCGTGCACATGCCCAAGGGTTCCACCAAGCCCCGCTTCGATAACATCGCCGCCGAGGGCGCCACGGTGACCATCGAAGAGGTCAACTACGACGAGTGCGTGCGCATGGCCGCCGCCGAGGCCGACGCCTGCGAGCGCGGCGTCATCGTTCAGGACACCGCCTGGGAGGGCTACGAGAAGATCCCGTCCTGGATCATGGAGGGTTACGGCACCATGGCCTCCGAGGCTGCCGAGCAGCTGCGTGAGATGGCCATCAACCGCCCGACGCACGTGTTTGTCCAGGCTGGCGTGGGCTCGCTGGCTGGCGCCGTGGTGGGCTACTTCACCAACCTGTATCCCGATAACCCGCCCACCTTCGTCGTGGTCGAGTGCGCGCCTGCCGCCTGTCTGTACAAGGGCGCTGCCGCCGGCGACGGCGATCCGCGCATCGTGGACGGTGACATGCCCTCCATCATGGCCGGTCTGTGCTGCGGCGAGCCCAACATTCTGGGCTGGGATATCCTGCGCAACCACACCACCGCCTTCGTGTCCTGCCCCGACTGGGTCACCGCTCGCGGCATGCGCACCCTGGGCGCTCCCGAGAAGGGCGACCCGCGCGTCATCTCCGGCGAGTCCGGCGCTGTGACCACCGGCCTGGTCGAGACCCTCATGCTCGATCCCGAGTACGTCGAGCTCAAGGAACTCATCGGCCTGGACAAGACGAGCTCCGTGCTCTGCTTCTCCACCGAGGGCGACACCGATCCCGACCAGTATCGCCGCATTGTTTGGGAAGGCGAATATCCCACTTGCTAATCGTTAGGGCGGAGTAAATAGGTATCGCTCCGCCACCTCACAGGTAGATTCCTTCGTTTGAAAGGTTATGAACAATGGCTAAAGAACTCGATTTCGACGCTATCAAGGCTGCTGCTGAGTCTCATCGTGCTGATATGACTCGCTTTCTGCGCGCTATGATCTCCCATCCCTCTGAGTCCTGCGAGGAGGGTGAGGTTGTTGCCTGCATCAAGGCCGAGATGGAGAGCCTTGGCTATGACGAGGTCAAGGTCGACGGTCTGGGCAACGTCATGGGCTTTATGGGCGAGGGCGACAAGATCATCGCCATCGACTCCCACATCGACACCGTCGGCATCGGCAACATCGAGAACTGGGATGCCGATCCCTATGAGGGCTACGAGACCGACGAGATCATCTACGGTCGCGGCGGCTCCGACCAGGAGGGCGGCATGGCTTCCGCTACCTACGCTGCTAAGATGATGAAGGACATGGGCCTCATCCCCGAGGGCTACAAGATCATGGTCGTCGGCACCGTCCAGGAAGAGGACTGCGACGGCATGTGCTGGCAGTACATCTACAACAAGGACGGCATTAAGCCCGAGTTCGTCATTTCCACCGAGCCCACCGACGGCGGCATCTACCGCGGTCACCGCGGCCGCATGGAGATCCGCGTCGACGTTCACGGTACCTCCTGCCACGGCTCCGCTCCCGACCGCGGCGACAACGCCATCTACAAGATGGCCGACATCATCGCCGACGTCCGCGCCCTCAACAACAACGGCTGTGATGAGTCGACCGACATCAAGGGTCTCGTCAAGATGCTCGACCCCAAGTACAACCCCGAGCACTTCGAGGATGCCCGCTTCCTGGGCCGCGGCACCTGCACCGTCAGCCAGATTTTCTACACCAGCCCCAGCCGTTGCGCTGTCGCTGACTCCTGCTCCATCTCCATCGACCGCCGCATGACCGCGGGCGAGACCTACCAGTCCTGCCTGAAGGAGATTGAAGACCTGCCCGCGTGCAAGAAGTACGCCAAGGATATCAAGGTCTCCA
The DNA here is from genome assembly GCA_905211615.1 of uncultured Collinsella sp. GTDB lineage: Bacteria > Actinomycetota > Coriobacteriia > Coriobacteriales > Coriobacteriaceae > Collinsella. The sequence continues at coordinate 8,662 of CAJMBB010000044.1, forward strand.
TGTACATGTACGACCGTCCGTCCTGGACCGGCGAGGTCTACGAGACCGAGGCTTACTTCCCCACGTGGATCAACAAGGAGACCGCTCCGCACGTCAAGGCCCTCGTCGACGCCCACAAGGCCATGTTCGGTGACGAGCGCATCGGCTGCGAGCCCAGCATGGACAAGCGCACCGGTCGCCCGCTGTGCGACAAGTGGACCTTCTCCACGAACTGCGTTTCCATCCAGGGCCGCTACGGCATCCCCTGCGTGGGCTTTGGCCCGGGTGCCGAGTCTCAGGCTCACGCTCCCAACGAGGTCACCTACAAGGACGACCTGGTCACCGCTGCCGCCATGTATGTGGCTGCCCTGAACCTTTACGATCCGAGCCAGGCCGATGGCGACGCCACCGTGTTCCGCGCCGGTCTGACCAACAACAAGATCGACTAGTCCCATTCCTCGATTTTGTTGAGCCGGGGGCCGCTCGTGTCCCCGGCACCCCCTGTTGACTTGGGGCCCGCGGTCGTTATCTCCCATGCTTCCTCAACGGTGGCGGGTCCTCGTCATGGTGCTCTGCATGTTCTGGCCACACGCGCATGCCGGAGCACATCTACTCATTGCGATCGTTTCATCTTTAGAAAGGACATTTCCATGGACGCTAAGTTTACCGAGCTCGTCGAGCAGCTGAACGGCCTCGATTTTAAGGGTATGTACGGCAGCGACTTCCTGCACACTTGGGACAAGACCACCGATGAGCTCAAGGCTCTCTACATCGTCGCCGACGCCCTGCGCGAGCTGCGCGAGAACAACGTCTCGTCCAAGATCTTCGACTCGGGCTTGGCCGTCTCCCTGTTCCGCGACAACTCCACCCGTACGCGCTTCTCCTTCTCTAAGGCCGCCAACCTGCTCGGCCTTGAGCTGCAGGACCTGGACGAGAAGAAGTCCCAGATCGCTCACGGCGAGACCGTCCGCGAGACCGCTACCATGATTTCCTTCATGGCCGACGTCATCGGCATCCGCGACGACATGTACATCGGCAAGGGCGACGCCTACATGGCCGAGGTCTCCGAGTCTGTCCAGCAGGCCTACGAGGATGGCGTCCTGGATCACCGTCCCACGCTCATCTCCCTGCAGTCCGATTCCGACCACCCCACGCAGTCCTCTGCCGACATGCTCTACCTCATCAACGAGTTTGGCGGCCTTGAGAACCTCAAGGGCAAGAAGGTTGCCGTCACCTGGGCCTATTCGCCCTCTTACGGCAAGCCGCTGTCCTGCCCGCAGTCGCTGATCAGCCTGCTGCCCCGCTTTGGCATGGACGTCACCCTGGCTCACCCCGAGGGCTACGACCTCATGCCCGAGGTCGTCGAGCGCGCCAAGGGCTATGCCGCCGAGTCCGGCACCACCTTTAAGCAGGTCAACACCATGGCCGAGGCCTTCGAGGGCGCCGACATCGTGATCCCCAAGAGCTGGGCTCCGTTTGCCGCCATGGAGAAGCGTACCAACCTGTACGCCGAGGGCGACGACGCCGGCATCGCTGCGCTCGAGAAGGAGCTGCTCGCCCAGAACGCCACCCATCAGGATTGGTGCTCCACGACCGAGCTCATGGAGAAGACCGCCAACGGCCAGGACACCATCTTTATGCACCCGCTGCCCGCCGACATCTCCGGTGTCTCCTGCGAGCACGGCGAGGTTAACGCCGACGTCTTCGACATGCACCGCGTGGGCATGTACAAGGAGGCCAGCTACAAGCCGTACGCCATCGCAGCCATGATGTTCCTGCAGAAGGTTGCCGATCCCGCCGCTGCCCTCAAGGCCCTCGACGAGTGCAACACCGCCCGTTGGTTCCAGGCCTAAAGCCGGGTTGAGGTAAGCCATGTAAAGGGGGCGCTCTGCCAACCGGCGGGGTGCCCCTTTTTTGCATCGCGGGCGTGCGGGATAAGCGCTTTCGATGTAGATGCCCGCGGCGCGAGTTATGGGTACGATGGTTTCAGGGGAGGTATCACCATGAAACTTGGATGCGTCATTATGGCTTCGGGCGAGGGCAAGCGGTTTGGCTCTAACAAGATGCTTGCCGATATCTATGGTGAGCCGCTGATTGCCCGGACCATCGATTCGGTTCCCCGGGGCTTTGACGTCGTGGTTTCGACGCGTTGGCCCGAGGTCGCCCAGATTTGCGAGGACAAGCATTGCCCGTGTGTGCTGCACGATGGCGAGCTGCGCAGCGAAAGCGTCCGTGCGGGCCTTTCGTGGGGAGTCGAACGCAACTGGAAAGGTTGCCTCTTTTTGCCGGGCGACCAGCCGCTCGTGAGTTCGGATTCTTTTGAGGCTATGGTTCGTGCATTTGACGAGCGTGGCCGCAAGCATCCGGTGCGTCTTGCGTGCAACGGTGAGCCTTCGAGCCCGGTGCTCTTTCCGGCGGAACTGTTCGATGCACTTATGTGTCTTGAGGGCAAGGACGGCGGCGGTTCGATTCTCAAAGCCCGCGTCGACGTTGCGCTGGTCGAAGCGCGCGCCTATGAGCTGTGGGATGTCGATACCGCCGAGGGGCAGCGACGCATAACGGAGCATATCGCGGCCTGCTCGTATTTTGATCGCGTGGCCAACTGTATTAATCAATAAGGAGCAACATGATCATCATCAAAAACGGCGCGCTCGTGACGCCACAGGGGCTTCGCCGCGCCGATCTTGCCATGGAGGGCGATAAGATTGTGCGGATTGCCGCGGCAATCGAGCCGGGCGAGGGCGATACCGTCCAGGACGCCACCGACTGTTGGGTGTTCCCCGGCTTTATCGACGGCCACACGCACATGCAGTGCTGGACTGGCATGGATTGGACGGCCGATAGCTTTGAGACCGGTACGCGTGCGGCTGCCTGCGGCGGTACGACGACCATTGTGGACTACGCGACGGCCGATCGCGGCGTGACCATGCCCGATGCCTTGACCGAGTGGCATCGTCGCGCCGACGGAACCTGCACGGCCAACTACGCGTTTCATATGGCACTCGCCGAGTGGAACGAGCGCAACCGCGCCGATCTTTCGGCCATGCGCGGGGCGGGCGTGTCGTCGTTTAAGACCTACTTTGCCTACGACCATCTGCGCCTGGACGACGCCGAGACGCTCGAGGTGCTGGAGGAGCTCAAGCGCGTGGGCGGTATCCTGTGCGTGCATTGCGAGAACGGCACGCTCGTGAACGAGCTACAGAAGCGCGTGTACGAGCAGGGGATTCATGGGCCCGAGGGACATGCGCTCAGCCGTCCGGATGTGTGTGAGGCCGAGGCCGTGAGCCGCCTACTGTATCTGGCACACTTGGCCGGCGACGCCCCGGTCAACGTGGTGCACCTTTCGACCAAGCTGGGGCTCGAGGCCATCCGTGCTGCCAAAGCGCGCGGGCAGAAGAATATCTATGTCGAGACCTGCCCCCAGTATCTGATGCTCGACGACACCTGTTATCTGGAGCAGGGCGAGGACGGCTTTGCGGGTGCCAAGTATGTGATGAGTCCGCCGCTGCGCCATGTGGGTGACCGTGCAGCCCTGCGCGAGGCGCTTGTGGCCGGCGAGATCGATACGATTGCGACCGACCACTGCAGCTTTAACCTGCACGGGCAAAAGGACCGCGGGCGCGACGACTTCCGCGCGATTCCCAACGGCGGGCCCGGCGTGGAGCATCGCCCCGTCGCGATTGCCACGAGCTTTGAGGGCCAGCTGGGCCCCGAGGACCTCTGCCGCTTGATGAGCGAGAACCCGGCGCGCGTTTTTGGCATGTATCCGCGCAAGGGCTGTCTTGCCGAGGGTGCCGATGCCGACGTGTGCGTGTGGGATCCTTGCGCGCGTTGGACGATCAGCGCCGCGACGCAGCATCAGGCCGTGGACTACACGCCGCTCGAGGGCTTTGAGGCACATGGCCGCGCCAAGGCCGTGTTTGTGAACGGCGTGCTGGTGGCGCGCGATGGCGAGCCCACCGGAGCCCAGCCCGGTCGCTACGTGCCCCGCTAACAGGGGGGGGTGCCGGACCCCCCGCAGTTGCGGTGAAATACGGACTGTTTGCGGCCGTCATACGGCCAAACAGTCCGTATTTCACCGCAACTGACGAGATGGGGCCGGCTACTTGAGGCTGGTGGCGATGAGGGGGCGGTTGAGGGCTGCCTCGAAGCGGTCGGCCATTGTGGGGTCGCTGAGCGTGTCGACTTGGTTGAGCATGACGCGTGCGGTATTGAGTTTCAGCGCCTGCATCTCGGCATTGAGCACTTGGGCGACGCGCTCGGGCGTGGCGGTATCGGTGGGCTCGCAGCCGCAGCACTCGCAGAAGAGCTCGGGGCGGTGGACAACCTCGGCGACGGGCTTGCCGAATCCCGAGGCGCCGACGATCCAGACGATGTTGGCCGTGCCAGAGGGAATTACCGGCTCCCACGGGGCGTGGGCCTTGAGCGGGAGCCGCTTGCTGCCGTCCGCCTCGGCCAGGACGTAGTCAAAGCGCTGCGCCAGCTGGTCGAGCGGCTCGGCAGGGGAGGAGAGCTTGCCCGTCTCCGGGTCCAAAACACCCGCCTGGCAGATACTTCCGCGGCTCATGCCCGCGCATGCCTCGCAGGCGCAACCGGGGACATGCGAGGCGCCCGGCTTCCAAGGCGCGGCGTCCAGGCGACGGGTCGACCCGTCCCACGGCACGCCGGCGACGGGGAACATATGCGTGGTGGTGCAGAGGAGCGCGCGGCCGCCAGCGCGCATAAGCTCAAGGCCGAGCGTCTTTAGCAAGGTCGACTTGCCACCGCTGCCGATAATCGCGGTAATGCCCGGCTTGATCCTGAGCGCCGAGGCAAGATTGCCGCTAACCGTTTCCATCTGTTCACCGCCGTATAATACTGTGATAATAAATAATCATCAGAGTAGCGGTCGAGCCGCTTTTGCTCTGCTCAAACCGTAGCACAGGGAGGTGCCCCGGGAATGCTCGTTTATGTTCGCGGCGCCGGCGATATCGCCACGGGTGTCGCCGCTCGCTTGGTGCGCGCCGGCGTGTCGGTTGTCATGGCCGATATCGCGGTCCCCACGTGCATCCGTCGCACAATCAGTTTTTGCGAGGCCATTCGCTTGGGCGAGGTCGAGGTCGAAGGCGTTCGCGCTCGCTTGGCACGGACGCCGGCCGAGGCGCTTGAGATTACCGAGGCGGGGGATGTCGCCGTGGTGGTGGACCCCCAGGCACAGATGGCCGGCGAGTTTAAGCCCGCGGCTGTGGTAGACGCGATTTTGGCCAAGCGCAACCTGGGCACCACGCGCGACATGGCGCCTACCGTCATCGCCGTGGGGCCGGGCTTTACCGCGCCGGTCGATTGCGACGCCGTGGTCGAGACCATGCGCGGGCATTTTTTGGGCCGCGTCATTACCCAGGGCTCGCCCCAGCCCAACACGGGCGTGCCGGGCGTGATCGCCGGCTATGGCAAGGAGCGCGTTATCCACAGCCCCGCCGCCGGCGTGTTTCGGTCCGACCGCGCAATCGGCGACATCGTGAGCGCCGGAGACGTGATTGGCTACGCGGACGATACGCCCATGTGCACGCAGATCGATGGCTGCCTGCGCGGGCTTTTGGCGAACGGCGTGCAGGTGACTGAGGGCTTTAAATGCGCCGATGTCGATCCGCGCGGCGACGCCAGCTATATCAACTATATTTCGGACAAGGCGACGTCGGTCGGCGGCGGCGTGCTCGAGGCACTCGCTATGCTCACCGATGTCTTTAGAGGATAGAAGGCGGCAATGGAAAAGCTCGATGTTGTGAATGCGGCGCTTGCCGCCCTGCGTGCTGGCGAGACGTGCGAGCTGGTAGTCGTGGCCGGCACGGCAGGGTCGTCACCGCGCGG